>CAVJSG010000069.1:0-7384 GCA_963651895.1 Campylobacteraceae bacterium | reverse complement strand
CTGTTTTTAACCCTTGCAAAATCGCGGGCAAAATTCTTTTGATTTGCGTGAATTCCGCGATAATCCGTGCGGCTGCTTGCGTTAAAGGCTCGCAGTGCGATTTCCCCGCTGTCCATCAAGTCATCGTGGCTGCTTTTGGGGTAGCTGTCAAGCTCCTCGCGCAAAAGTGCGGCGTTTTCATCAACCACAAGACTTTCATCTTTAAGCAGCGGGGCGAGTGCATCGAGGCGCACTTCTTTGTTTGTGGTGTTTTTTATACCTACAATAGGCACAAAAAGCCCCATATTTGCAAACCTCGCTTTAAGCTGCATTTTAAAGAATTCTTGGAATGCCACTTCCTCGCAAGCGATTGTGATGGTTTGCGAAATTCTAGCCATCTTAACATAAAGCCCCACGACTTTATCAAGCATTTTATCAGGGGCGATTTTATAGCCTTGCGCGGTCCAAAATAGCTTTTTTAAAGCCTTTGAGTAAAAAAGCTGCGAGAGTGCGAAATAATCGCCTTTCTTTTTGCCAAGACTGGGGTCAATGCCTATGAAAATGGCATCCACACTTCGCGGCAATTCCTCAAAGGTGCTGTAATGCGCGAGGGGGGCGTTTTCTTTATCAAGTGGTAAATTTTGAAACTCGCTGAAAAAACTTGCCCTATCTTGTGCCAAATCGCTTATAATGTCGATTTTATCAATGTTGTTATCATCAATAAACAAATTCCCCAAATCGCTTTTCATAGCCGCCCCATTTGCCTTAAAGTCCGCTAAAATGGCATTAAGGTTGTTTGGAAACTGCAAAACAAGCGGGAAATTCACGCTTTTAAAGTCATCACGCGCGCTTAAACGTTGTAAAAGGCTGTCATAATGTAAGGTTGTGCCTACCACTAGCACATTATAAGCAGGGTTTAAGCGGCTTGGCAGCTTTAAAATGGCTTTGTTAAACCACGCATAGAGCTTTTCGCGCTGTGTTTTGCTCTCAATGTTTTCATCATTCTCAATATCATCACACACGATGAGGTCGGGGCGCATACTTAGAAAATTTGTGCCGCGAATCTTTTTGCCACTACCAAAACTTTTAATTTTGCAAAGGCTGCGCGCTGCGCTGAAAATGATTTCCTCGCTAGTCCAAACGCTGCCGGGTTTTATCTCAAAATCAAGCACCAAATTCGCGTTATCCTCTAATTCAGTTTTTAACAAATCAATGCCCTCTTTTGCCAAGTCCAAAGTGCTTGAAATCAAAATCGCATAGCGTTTATCGCCCCTTAAAATAAGCCACAACACAAAGAGCCGTGAAATGAGCGTGGTTTTAGCAGCCCCGCGGTAGGCTTTAATGCAGAGTTTGTTTTCGGCTTTGATGAGCTTTGGCAGCTCATTATAAACCCAGCGGCGAAAGCAGGATTTTTCGTGGTGTTTTGTGAGTATCACGCCCTCCTCGCCGCCTATGTGATGCCCTAAATAAGTCCGCACGAAAAAGGCAAAGTCAGCCCTTGCCTTTGCGATACGCTCGCCGCTGTTTTTGTCCCCAAGTCGCGGCAGGGCTTTGAGGAAAGATTTTAATTCATTTACTTCCATTTTGTGTCCTTTCTTGCGGCGAATTCTTGCGGGCGATTTTGCGGGAGTTTGAAAAAATCTCGCGGCGGCAGGTTTCATTACCTAGCCTTGCTCGATTTTTTCGGCGTCATCCCACAAACTCGCCTCGCAATAATCCGCCTTATTTACACTTTAAGGCGTTTGAACGCCATTTAAAACCCTTTTAAACACCTTTTAAAAGCCGTGAATTTCGCGCAAAAATTCACGCCCTCGCCAAAACCGCAGTCGCTTGCAAATTCTGCCCGTTTAAAAGCTCATTTTGGTTTTCTTGGTCGATTCTTAAAATCTGCTTTAAGGTGCTTAAAATCTGCAAGTTCAGCTTTTCGCTCGTGCTGCTGTTATCCGCGTTTATTTCCTCGATTTTCGCCGTTTTAGCAAGGAATGGGTCTATTAAATTGAGCTTTGTGGCGGTTTCATCTTTCAAGGCTTCCTCGTATTTTTGAGTAGCCTCAGCCGCGCTCATCAAGTATTCGCCTAGCGTGTTTATGTATTCGATGGTTGTGGGGTCAAAGCTCGATTTTAAGGCTTGTTCGCGGTAGCTTAAATAGTTGTCAATGGTAACATCTTTCGCGCCCAAGGTTTCGAGTATGCGCTCAACCTGCTCATTTGCCAAATCCGCTGCGAATTTCAAAGCCTCCGTGCCCTTGCCCTCAAACTCTAATTTCCAAGCCTCAAAGGTGTTGCCCGTATCGACATAGCTTTGTAAAGACTCAGCCAAAGCGGTGCTTACTTCTTTATTTACACTCGCGGCGTAGGATTCCCAAACCTTATAAATCGCCGTTACTTGTGAATTCTCAACCCAGCGATAATCCGTGAAATACTCGGTTGTGTATCTATCGACTTCTTTCCAATAGCCGCCCCAAATTTTCCAAACCCAATCATAACCCTTGCCACGATAAACCTGCCGCGAGTTCGTAAAGGCTTCGTAAACATACTCATCCACGCCCAAAATCGCAGCGATGGTGCTTTTTGCGCCCTTATTTATAACATCTTGGTAGCTGCTATATTTGCCCGCTGAAATGCTAAGCTCTTTAAGCTCGCCATTTATGTCCTTTATCAAATACTGATAATTCCTTATAGTTTCGCGGATGACGCGTAGGGACTCGCTGTCTGCGCTATAATACTCAGTCCATTCCTTTGTGGATTTTTTAAGCCCCCAAAATTTGCTTGTGGTTTCTTTCATAGTTTGCCAAGTGCTTGCATTTATGGCGTCCGCAGTAGCCGCCGCCCAAAGCTGCACGCCCTGCCCCGTTACTTCGGTCTTGCGTTTTGCAAAGCCTGTGAGAAATTTATTTAAACCGCCGTAATCAATGCCTAGTTTTTCGGCGTATTTTGAAAGGGTTACGGTGCTATAATACTTATTTATCCAATTGTCGCTTATGCTTTCCTCGCCCTTGTCGGTATTTACGCCGTATTGGTCATTGAAATTTCGCGCTATACCCACAAGCGAGCCCCAGAAACCGATTTGATTTAAGGTGTTTGCTGTCCCGCTTGAATTCGCACCCTCGCCGCTTTGATTTACCACGCCCCCACTCGCACCAAACCAGCTTGAAACCTTGTCAATCGCGCTTGAAAACATTTCAGTGAATGATTTTGCCACATCCGCGCTCATTATGGCTTGTGCCATTGAAGTGGCTAAACCTTGCGCGAAACTTTGCTGCATCGAGCTAAACAAATCATCAAAGAAATCCCCCGCGTTTTCAAATTTGCCCGTGAGGGCGTTTTGTATGTTGCTTTCAAGTGCGCTGTTTATGTTTTTCATCAAGTTTTCATAAGTGGCGTTATACTCGCTTATGGATTTCATTCTTTTATTATGAATTTTTTCCTCTGCCGCGTAAAGCGCGTTCGCTTGCTCTAAGGTGATTTCGCCGCTTTCAATTTTCTTTTGAATTTCAAAATTGAGGTTAGAAATGACCTTGTCAAAACGCAGCTGCTCGGCTTGTAGCTCTTTTTCCTTGCTTTCATTTAAAAGCTCTAAATTCTTTTCGCGTAGCTCAAATTCAGCATCCCACCAAGTTTTTAGGGTGTCGATTTGCTTTTTAGTGGATTTTGCGAGGGCATCGCTCATCGCATTTGCGGGACTTTTTGCGGTTTGTAGCTCGCCCAAGCCGCTAAAACTTGGCATTTGCCCTGCTTTTGCGGTGTTTGCCTCTTTTTCCCCGCTCCAAGTGGCTGTGAAGTCCTTTACAAACTGCGCATTCGCGTTTGTCATTTTTTCATTTATTTTTTGCAGTTCCTCAGCCCCCACGCGGCGGCGTTCGATGAGTTGTTGCATTTTAGCCTTATCCTCATCATCAGCAAGCCCAAAGGTGTCTTTTAAATTATAATAAGCCGTTTGCACCGCGTTTATCGCGCCTTTTATGCCCTCAATCACTGCTGAAATGATAGCCCCAAGCTGCTTAAAAGCCCAAGTTATCGCGTCAAATGCCGTGCCTAGTGAGTTCATAACGATGGCAAGGGCGCTCATCTCGCTTGTAGTCTCGCCAAAGAGTGAGGCAATCCACTTGATAGCCTCGCCCAAATAATTCGCAGCCGTGCCAAAAGCCTCAGTAATCGCGCTGAAAAGGTTTGAGGTTTTTTCAATGTAGAAATTTATCCACGCGAGAATTTCATCTTTATAGCGATTTATCCACGCAGTGAGGTCGTTTATGCTTTTTTTGATGCCGTCAAAATACCCGCTGCCGCTCTCTTGCAAAAGGTTATTCCACGCGGCTTTTAGTGAATTCATTGCTTGGGTGTAGGTTTGGGTGCTTTGATTTGCAGCCTCAACCGCGCTTGCGGTTTTTTCCATAATAAGCTCATAAAGCTCCCCGCGCCCTATGGCTTCTTTTATGGCTTCATTTGAAAGCCCCAAGCCGTTTAAGAAAATGCCAAGCTCGCTGCCAGCCACCACGGTGCCAGCTGCTAAATTGTCAAGTCCCATCACAAGCGTGCTTATGTCGCGTCCGCTGCCCTTTGCGGCTATGGCTATGGCTTCAAAGGATTTTTGCATTTTATCAAAGCCCATTTGTTTAGCCGCGCCCGTGCCGTAGGCTTTGTAGGCATCGCCTAGCTCGTTTATAGAATAGCCTGTTTTTGCTGCGACTTCTCGCATCGCTGCCATTTGTTTTTTAGCTTCTTGCGTGGCGAGGGCGTATTTTTCTTGGGCGGAGATGGCTTTGCCCGTTGTGGTTATGTTTGTGGTGTTGATATACACCATTGAGGTCATTTGAGCAATCAAATCCTCATAAGCCGCATTCAGTGAAATGGCTGCCGAAATTTGATTTTTAATGGCGTTTGCAAGTGCTGCGAGGCTCAAAGCTATGCCAGCCACGCCCGCGAGCTTTGCTATGCCCCCGCCCAGCGAGCCAAAGGCACTGCCGCCTTGCTTTGCGGCTGCGTTTGCTTTTTGAGTGCTTTGAGCGAGGGTGTCGGTGCGCTTTGTCGCTGAAACGAGCTCGCCGTCCTTGACATTAAAAACCAAATCCACGCTGACCGTCTTATTTGCCATTTTTTACCCTCCAAATTCGCTAAATTTTTCGCGGATTTTAAAAATCCGCCCTTTTTAAATCTCAAAACCCCGTTTAAAAATGTTTAAAACCCGTTTAAAAACTTTAAAAAAGTTTTCCGCGAGGGGTAACTCGTCTTAATCCTACTTTTGCCATTTAAACCCCCTTAAAATGCGTTTTTAAAAATCGCGTGAATTTTCGCCCAAAAATTCACAGCTGCAAAAAGCGGTCTAAAACGCTATTTATACGCCGCTCTAAGCTTGGCGAAAGCTCATTTTTCTCATTTATAGGCAAAAATGGGCGCGCGGGAATGCTGACTTTGTGATTTCGCCCAGCCTTGCCGCCAAATTGATGAATGGCAGCGTATTCTAAATTTGAGCCCACACTCACGCGTTTTTCGCTTGTGCTGATATTTGAGCGCAAACTTCGCTTTAAATGTCCGCTTTCAATGAGCTTTAAAGTGCCTTTTTTCTTTTTTAAAGTGGCAGGCGAGAGGGCTTTCCACGCCTCGCCAAAAGGGCTGCCCTGCGATTCAAAGCTGCGTGTGCTTTCGTTTTTCGCGGCATTTCCCACTTCACTCAAAACCCCACGCCACGCGGCTACCTTGCCAACCCTTTCCTCATAAGCCTTAAACTCTTTGCAAAACTGCTTTATGTTGATTTTTGCCATTTTTAGCCCTTACAAAAACAAGTTTCTATTAAAGAAAATCGCTCATTTTCTAACTCGCAGCCATCAAAAAGCGTGGGTGTGTCGTCATTAAAGCGTTTTTCTAAATCATCAAGCGAATATCGCTCGTGCCATTGTTTATTTACGCAGTCTAGCTCGCGTGCCTTATTTTCCCACTCTTTCATAATCTGCCACTCGTGTGGATAGTGTTTAAATAGCGTTTCAAATGCCTTTAAATTTTGTTTTGGGCATAAAAAGCAGCCCGTGCGCTCAAAACGCTCATAAAGTGGGTTCATAATGCCGCGCACTTTTAAAAATTCGCTCACTTCTTTTTCATTCCAGCCCCACTCTGCCAGCGGATAGCGGGCTGTGGCGTAATCCAAATTTGAAACGCGACCGCGTGCTACTTCGTCTGCGGTGTAGCCTATCAAAACACTATTTTTAAAGCGTTGCGGGCTTTTTGCCTTGATAAATTCGCGGCTTGGGACGATTTTAGTTTGCCTCGTGCAATAATCGCGCATTGTTCGCAAAGGCAAGCCCCGCAGCCTCCCCTCGCGCTCGCCCCTTGTAATAGGGTATTCAAACGCCCATTTTTGCATTTCTTGCGTGCTATCAAGCCTTGTTAAATCCACGCCAAAATTTCGTTTCAAATAAACCTCGATTTTGTCGATATATTCATACATTTGCGGAAATTCATAGCCCGTGTCGCAAAATAGCACATAATCTAGGCATTCGCCTATTTCAAGCCATTTCACAACCATCGCCGTGCTATCTCTACCGCCGCTTAAATTTGCAAAAATCATTTTCAACCCCTTGACAAATCATTTAAAAATTTGTTATAATCTCGCCGACTGCATTTAAGCGGGGCAGAGAGTCTGCCTTTATAACCCGTCTTAAAGCAGGGGTTGCAGAGCCACATCGCTGTAACTAGGACATTCATTTTATCTCCCTTTTGCCTTTTAAATTTGGCAGCAAATCCTCTTTTTTTTCGCGGCTCATTAGACTTGACACCCAAACTTCTTTTTTTTTGGGCAGATTTTTCAAAACAAGCCTATAATAAATCCCCAGCCTACTTGCCACGATATAAATGTTTTCGCCGTCCCTAAAAAGCTGTTTTTCGCTACTTTCGAGCATATAGGGGATAATGCTATAATCAAAAGCCGTGATTTCAGGGTGTGGGTTTGGCATTTTTACGCCCTTTGGCGGCTTATACTTTGAATTTTCTTTGTGCGCTTCCATTGTTTGCGCTTTTATACTTATATATTGCGCGGTTGCGCCCATTTTATCTTTTAAATCCTTGTTTATCTCGCAAATGTTTGCTGTGAGTTCTAAATCCTCGCTATCCCACAGCTTTTTCATTACTTGGTATCTGCCCTCGTTTTGCACTAGCTTATCTTTAACCGCGTTTAATGCCAAAACCGCACCGCGCGCGTGTTTTTGCTTGTAAAGCTCTAATTTATCTTTTATAATGTCTTGCAGATATTGCGTGGGGTTGTTAAGCCCGCGCGTATCATAAGCCCAATCATCCTCCGCGAAATTTAGCTTTTTTTCAATGTCGCTCATTTCAGCCCAGCCGTGCTCGTCCATCTCATCCTTACTCACAAACTCCACAGCGCAGCGGCAGTTCCAGCCGTTTGGGGGGTAGTTTGT
>CAVJSG010000068.1:6782-9703 GCA_963651895.1 Campylobacteraceae bacterium | reverse complement strand
ACAAGCCGAAATTATACTCAAATTTCGCCAAGAAACCATAATTTTAAATTCGCCGCCCAAAATGCCATTTCAAAGTCGTCCGTAAAAATCAAAAAACCACAAAATCAAAATCACACAAATTTTGTTTGAGTTTCTGTGCTATAATCGCCGTTTTGATTTAAATAAAATTTAGCAATTTTCAGCCAAAATTTAACCAAATTCTCGCAAAAATTTTGCTAAATTTTCATTTAAAAACAAAACCGCCCAAACAAAGGACAAAGCTATGCTCAAAAGCGTTTTGCCGCTATCTTTCATCATCGCCACGCGCTTTTTTGGGCTTTTCATCGTCCTGCCCGTGATGAGCCTCTATGCCCTGAAAATGCACGGCGCGAGCGAGTTTTTGGTGGGCGCACTCTTTGGCGTGTATGCGCTGGCGCAAATGCTGCTGCAAGTGCCTTTTGGCGCGCTTAGCGACAAAGTAGGGCGCAAGAAAGCCCTATTTTTAGGGCTTTGCGTGTTCATAGCAGGCTGCATACTCTGCGCCCTCGCCACTGACATCTACACCCTGCTTGTGGGACGAGCCTTGCAGGGCGCGGGCGCGGTGGGCGCGGTGGCTGCGGCACTCATCAGCGATTTTACCACTGAGGAGCAGCGCTCCAAGGCGATGGCGATGATGGGCGCTTTCATCGGGCTGGCGTTTTGTGCCTCGATGGCTATCGCGCCATTTTTAAGCGCGAAATTTGGCTTTGCGAGTCTTTTTTGGTTGAGTCTTTTTTTGACACTCATTTGCATTATTTTACTCTATACTGCCGTTCCCAAAGAGCCTAAAATCAAAGTCGCCCAAGCCGCTAAAACCTCCATTTTATCGCTATTAAAGCAAAAAAATCTAGCTTTAATGAATCTCACAAATTTTATGCAAAAATGCTTAATGAGCCTTACTTTTTTGCTAGTTCCTATCATTTTGGTGCAAAATTTTGGCTTTGAAAATTTGGGGCAGCTTTATCTCATCTCAATGCTCGTGGGCTTTGGGGCTATGGGCTTTGCGGGGGTTTTTGGCGAGAAAAAGGGCTATTCTAAGGGCATTTTGCTAGCTGGCGTGGTGTTTTTCGCCCTTGCTTACGCGCTTTTGAGCCTTTCTTTTGGCGCGACTTTCATCTCGCAAAGCTACGCCGTCATAGTGCTGAGTGCCGCTGTGGTGGTGTTTTTCGTGGGTTTTTGCCTGCACGAGCCCATAATGCAAAGCGTTGCGAGCAAATTCGCCCGCGCAAACGAACGCGGCACGGCACTTGGCGTCTTTAACGCCTTTGGGTATGCTGGCAGCTTTGCGGGCGGCATTTTGGGCGGCGCGTTCTTGGCGATGGGCGACACAGCAGTGCTTACGAGCCTTTTGAGCCTACTTTGCGTGCTGTGGTTCGCGCTACTTTTTTTGCTAAAAAATCCCAGCGACTTTAAAAATCTCTACTTGCCACTAAGCACAAAGCTCGATGCCGCAGCACTTTCAAGGCTATTTGATGAGGGCGAAAATCTTGCTAAAAACGGCGAAATTCAAAGCCACGCGGCAAAAAACGGCATAGTTGAAATCTACTCAAATTCGCGTAATTTCATCATAAAATACGACTCGAAAATCACAAGCGAAAGCGAAATTCAAACAAAACTAAGCAAATTTGGCATTTAGCCCAAAATGCCTTGTTTTCACAGCCGCAGAGAATTTAGGGTTTAGAAAATTTACAAAGGCTAATTTTTTGTGAATTTCTTTGGCTAAACAAAATTAACTCAAAAAATTTATAAAACTTGATTGACTTACACTAAACTTTATGCTATAATTGCCGAAATTTTTGGAGTTTGAAAGCCATAAATTTAAATAAATTTTAAACAAAGACGGCAAAATTTAATCGTGCAAAATTTAATTAAACGAAATTTCGCCGCAACTCAAAAGGAAATTAAACAAATGGCAAACAGCTTGTATGAAACGCTTGGCATCGAAAAGGGCGCGAGTGGCGATGAGATAAAAAAAGCCTACCGCCGACTCGCGCGCAAATACCACCCCGACATAAACAAAGAGAAAGGCGCAGAGGAAAAATTCAAGGAAATCAACGCCGCCTATGAGATTTTAAGCGATGAAAAAAAGCGCGCGCAGTATGACAGGTATGGCGACTCGATGTTTGGCGGGCAGAGTTTTAGCGATTTTACGCGCAGTGCTGGCAACGCAAATATGAACGACATTTTAAACGAGCTTTTTCGCAGTTTTGGAGGCTTTGGCGGCGCGAATTTTGGGGGCGGTTTTAGCGCAAATTCAGGCTTTAAAAGCGGCGGCTTTGGCTTCGAGCAAGATTTAGACATAAACGCGCAAATCATCATCCCCTTTGAAACGGCTATTTTAGGGGGCGAGCAGGGCATCAAGGTAGGCGGCGAGAGCATAAAAATCAAAATCCCCCACGGCATCAAAAACGGCGAGAGACTACGCGTGCGCGGCAAGGGCAAGGTGATGGGGGCGCAAAGGGGCGATTTAATCGTGCAGGTAAAAATCGCACCAAGCGCGGAGTATGAAAGGGAGGGCGATGACTTGTTTAAAGCCTGCGACATATCCCTTAAAACCGCGCTTTTTGGGGGGTCTGTGAGGGTGCAAACGCCGCGCAAGGAAGTGAGCGTGAAAATCCCGCAAAATTCTAAAAACGCGCAAAAAATCCGCTTAAAAGGATATGGCGTGCAAAACCGCGTCAGCGACATTTACGGGGATTTATATTTAACGCTGAATGTGATTTTACCGAGCGTGGATGAGATGGATGAGGATTTAAAAAAGATTTTGCAGGAAAAATTGCCGTGAGGTTTTGGCGTTTTGAGATGAAAAGTTGTGAATTTTTGGGTAAAAAGGGCTTTAAAATGAATTTAAATTTACAAAACAAACGAACGCTTTTTGTGAATTTATTTGACACAAATAATGC
>CAVJSG010000068.1:0-6772 GCA_963651895.1 Campylobacteraceae bacterium | reverse complement strand
CAAAAAAAAACAAATGAAACTGCTGAATTTTTAAAGCAAAATGACGAAAATTTAGCCACGCAAAATTCAAAAAAATTCAAAAAAAGCCTTGCAAAAAGCAAGAATTTGGGGCAGGTTTTCACGCCGCAATTTATTGTGGATTTAATGCTAAATTTACGCGCAAATCGTGCGCTTTTGGGGCGCAGGATTTTAGAGGCGGGCTGCGGGCAGGGGGCGTTTTTAGTGCAAATCGTGCGACTTTACGCGAGCGAGTTTTTAGCAAATTCACGCGACTTAAGCCGCTTAAAAACCGAGCTTGAAAGCAATATAATCGGCATTGAAATCGACCCCGAAGCCTTGCAAATTTGCCGCGAGAATTTAGACTTGGCGGCGGCGGAATTTGGGCTAAAAAATATCGCGTGGGATTTGCGAGAGGGCGATTTTTTGGAGCTTTACGCGGCACTGCGGGGGCAAATCGATTTAATCATCGGCAATCCGCCCTACATCCGCATCCACAATCTCGGCGCAAACTCGCGCAAATTCACGCGCGGCGGGATGGGCGATTTGTTTTTGATTTTTTTCGAGCTTGGCTTTGAGTGTCTGAAAAACGGCGGCGAGCTCATTTTCATCACGCCTAGTTCGTGGCTCAAAAGCAAAGCCGCGGCGAGCCTGCGCGCGCAAATTCACGCCACGCAAAATCTCGCGCAAATCATCGACTTTTCGCACGAAAAAATCTTTGAAAAAATCACCACTTACAGCGCGGTGAGCGCCTTTGTAAAGGGGGCTAAATTCGAATTTGTCCGCGCGAGCGAGTTTAAAAACGGCGAGATTAAAAACGCGCGAAATATCGATTATGGCGAGCTTTTCTTGCCAAACAATGAGATTTTTTTGGGCGAGGCGAAATTCAAAAAAATCCTAAATTTAAAGCCGTTAGCCGTAAAAAACGGCTTTGCCACGCTTTGCGATGAGTTTTTTTTCGGCGATTTTAGCGGGTGCGATTACCCCACAATCCGCGCCCTCAAGGCATCAAACGGCAAGTGGTTTGAGTGCATTTACCCCTACGATGAAAAGGGCGTTTTTGTGCCGCCAAGCGGCGCGGTTTTGGCGCGTTACGCGGCTTATGAGGCGCGGCTAAAAAGCAGGGATTTAAGGGGGCAGGAGTGGCGCGAATTTGGGCGCACGCAGGCGATTAAAGACACGCACAAGCGCAAAATCGCCTTTAATACGCTCGTGCGCGAGGCAAAGGACTTGCGAATTTGCGAGGTAAAAGCTGGCGAGGGGGTTTTTGGCGGGCTTTATTTGGTGAGCGATTTGCCCGTGAGCGAGTTTGAAAAAGCCCTGCGAAACGATGAATTTATGGGCTTTGTGAAGTCTTTACAAAAATACAAAAACGGCGGATATTACAGCTTTTCAAGCGGCGATTTGGGGAGATTTTTGGCTTATAAGTTGTGCGAAAATCCGCAAAAACCCGCGCCAAATTCAACGCAAAATTCCACGCTAAATTCTGCGGAAAAACCCGTGCAAAATTTGAATTTGACACTTTTTTAAAGGATAAAAAATGACTTTAAACGATAGCTTTCTAGCCACGCTGACACGGGCATTTCAGACATATTTGCAAACAAGCGCGCGAAGCAATGAAAAATTAAAAATCTTGCACGCGAAAATCGCTAAAGATTTATCCGCTAAATTTGGGCGAGAATTCGGCGTTTATGGGCTTGGCGTGGGGGACGGCAAGGAAAAAGAAATGCTTGGTAGATATTATTCAAAAAAGGTTGATATTGTCATTTGCAAAGATGACGCAGAGTGTGCTGGTGTAGCGGTTAAATTTGTAATGAGTAATTATTCACAAAACGCAAATAATTATTTCGAGGGTATGCTTGGGGAAACTGCAAATTTGCGCTCAAACCGCCTGCCTTATTTTCAAATTTTAATCGTGCCTGAGTGTATGCCATATTTTGAAAAGGACGATAGCGTAGGCAAAATCGAGGAATTGAAAGCCCATCATTTGCGTAAATATCTAGCCCTTTCAAACGACAACCCCGAGATATTTTTTCACACGCCAAATAAAACGCTTTTGGTTGTGGTTAAACTGCCTGATTTTCGCACTGCACGCGACAGAAGAGAATATAAGGCACTTTGTTTGGGTAAAAATTTGCAATACTCGCAAAAATTTTCCGCCGACAACAACGATAAAAATTCAATAAATTTCCAAGAAGGTGTGATTTTTAATGATTATGAAACATTTTTAAATAAGGTTTATTACAGCATTTTGGCGAGGTAGAGTGTGAATTTTCGCTGAGATTTGGTAAAATTTGTGAATTTTGGCGTGAATTTAACCCAAAATTCACAAAAAGCGCCAAAAATAAAGCCACTTATTCGGGCTGAGGGTTGTGGATGAAAAATCGATTTTTTGGGGCGCGGATTAAACATAGTAGTTTATTAAGCCTCAAAAAATCGATTTATCGCCGCAAACGGCAGTCCGCTAAATTCGGCAGCCAAAGGCAAATTCAACCCCCAAAACGCCAAAAATTTACAAAATCCCAAAATCAAGCAACGCCAAATTTACGCTAGAATTCCAGCTTTGGGTCCGCTTTTGCCGTGGCATTCTTTGTATTTTTTGCCGCTTCCGCACGGGCAGGGGCTGTTTCTTGGCACTTTTTTTGTGCTTGAAATTCCATTTGCGGTGGCGTTTTGGTTATTTAAATTTGAATTTTTACCGCCGCCGCGCAAATTTCCACCGCGCCCAGCAGAATTCCTAGCCGCAGCCTGTCCCAAATCATCCTCGCTAGCTCCCGTTTCTACCGCACTTTGCCTAAATTTCTCATTTTCCTCTTGGGCGTTTTGCTCCACGCTTGCAGAGCTTGTAAATACGACATTGAAAAGCACTTTTATGCTATCAAGCTTGATTTTTTCGACAAGCTCCAAAAAAAGGTTGTAGCTTTCTTTTTTATACTCCACCAGCGGGTCTTTTTGGTTGTAGCCGCGCAGCCCGATGCCTGTTTTTAGGATGTCCATTTGATATAAATGCGCCCGCCACGAGCTGTCAAGCACTTGCAAGTAGAGTATGCGCTCGACTTTTCGCTTGTCAGCATCTTGCAAAAAAGCCATTTTTTGCGCGTAAAATTTCTCCAAAACATCCACTAAATTCTGCTCCATTTCAAGGCTGCTGTAACTTTCAAATTCCTCGTATTTAAGCTCCACACCGCACTCTGCGCCCACTTTTGCCTTTAAATTCTCAAAATCCCCCTCATCTTGCTCAGGGCGCGTGTAATGCTCGCGCATCGCAAATTCAGCGTATTCGCGTATGTTTTGGCTCACCTTGCCGCTGATGTCAAAATGCTCATCAAGCAGCTCGTTGCGGTATTTGAAAATGGTTATGCGCTGCTCGTTTGCGACATCATCGTATTCGAGTAGGTGTTTGCGGCTCTCAAAGTGCATACTTTCCACCTTTTTTTGCGCGTTTTCCACCGCCCGCGTAACGATGCCGCTCTCAATATGCTCGCCTTCCTCGATGCCAAGCCGTTCCATTATCGCCTTGATTCTGTCGCCTCCAAATATGCGTAAAAGGTTATCCTCAAGGCTCAAATAAAAGCGTGAAAGTCCCGGGTCGCCTTGACGCCCACTTCGTCCGCGCAGCTGATTGTCTATCCTGCGGCTTTCGTGGCGTTCTGTGCCTATTATGTAAAGCCCGCCAAGTGCGCGCACTTCATCATCTATCTTAATATCCACGCCGCGCCCTGCCATATTTGTGGCTATGGTTACCGCGCCCTTTTTGCCAGCGTCTGCTATGATGAGAGCCTCTTGCTCGTGGTGCTTTGCGTTAAGGACATTGTGCGCGATGCGTTCTTTTTTAAGCATTTCGTGCAAAAGCTCACTTCGCTCAATACTCGCCGTGCCTACCAAAACGGGCTGTCCCTTTGAATTCGCGGCTTTGATTTCATCGATGACGGCTTTGAATTTCTCTTTTTGAGTCTTGTAAATCAAATCGTTTTTATCCACGCGCCGCACAGGGACATTTGTGGGGATGCTTATGACATCAAGCTTGTAAATTTGGCTAAATTCAGTAGCCTCAGTCTGCGCCGTGCCCGTCATCCCAGCGAGTTTGGCATACATTCTAAAATAATTTTGAAAGGTAATATCAGCTAGGGTTTGGCTTTCCTCTTGAATTTTCACATTTTCTTTGGCTTCAAGGGCTTGGTGCAAACCATCGCTAAATCGCCGCCCCTCGCTTAAACGCCCTGTGAATTCATCCACTATGATGACTTCCTTGTTTCGCACCACATAATGAACATCCTTTTCAAAAAGATTATGAGCTTTTAAGGCTTGGTCTAGCTGGTGTGCTAAAATCGCATTGTCAAGGCTGTATAAATTTTCCACGCCAAAGAGCTGCTCTGCCTTTGAAATGCCTGCTTCTGTGATTAAAATCGTGCGGTTTTTTTCATCTACGACAAAGTCGCCTGTGGGCTTGGCGTCCTTGTTTGCTAAATTTGCGGGCGGATTTTCGCCGCGCTGCATTTTTTTGGCGATTTCATTTGCCTTTATGTAGCCGTCCAAGGTGCGATTCGTGGGACCGCTGATGATTAGGGGCGTGCGTGCTTCATCGATTAAAATGCTATCGACCTCATCGACTATGACGAAGTTATGCCCGCGCTGCACCTTGTCCTCGGCACTAAATTTCATATTATCACGCAGATAATCAAAGCCAAATTCGTTGTTTGTGCCGTAGGTTATGTCGCATTCATAGGCTGCCTTGTGGTCGCCGTCTGAATTTGCACTTGAAAGCACCACGCCCACAGAAAAGCCCAAAAATTTGTAGATTTCGCCCATCTGCTCGGCATCGCGCTTGGCGAGGTAGTCATTTACCGTAACGATATGCACGCCCTTGCCACTCATCGCGTTAAGCACGACAGGCAGACTCGCCACGAGAGTCTTACCCTCGCCCGTTTTCATCTCGGCGATTTTGCCCTCGTTAAGCACCATACCGCCGATGAGTTGCACATCAAAGTGGCGCATTTGCAGGGTGCGCTTTGAAACCTCGCGCACTATGGCAAAAACATCGCTTAAAAGCTCGTCAGGCTCGCACTCCCCGCCCATAACCTGCGCGCGAAATGCCGCAAAACTAGCCTTTAACGCCTCATCGCTCATCGCTTGATACTTGTTTTCAAGGGCGTTTATAAGCTCAACGCGCTTTAAATAACGCTTGATTTCTCTGTCGTTTTTCGTGCCAAATATGGATTTTAGAAAATTTAGCATTTTTGCGCCTTTTATATAAATTTTGAGCGCATTATAGCCATTTTTTAATAAAATTTGGCTACAATTTGGGTTTGATTTTGTTAGTTCTTTTCTAAAAAGGCGTTGAGTGGTGAAAATCTCGCAAAATCAAAGCGCAAAATGAAGCGAAACGCTTTGACCCGAAAGAAAAGATTTGAGAAGCAAATCAAGTTTCTTTCGTGGGCAACCGCGTTGAGTAAATTTGGAGCTTTGATTTTGCCTTGAATTTTGCTTAAATTTCAACGCTTTTTGAGAAAAACCATTTTATTTTAAGGACAAAAAATGAAAAAAACCTTCGCGCTAGTGGCGTTCGCAGCGATGTTTGCGGCGAGTGCTCTTGGCTTTAACGCCGAGTATAAGAGCTTTTCAAGCGATTTCACCCAAAGGGTAAGCTCGCTAAACTCGGCTATCACATACCGCGGCAACTTCATCATCACGCAAAAAGAAGCCTACTGGAACTACCGCACGCCCGCCAAAAAGCAGATTTTCGTAAATGGCACGCAGGTTGTGATTTTGGAGCCCGAGCTCACGCAGGCGACCTACACGAGCCTCAGCGACACGCCAAATTTGAGCGAAATTTTCAAATCCGCAAAGAAAATCTCGCCCACAAAATACGAGGCGAAATACCAAAAAACGACCTACACCATCACGCTTGCGAACGATGAGGTGAAGTC
This sequence comes from Campylobacteraceae bacterium, assembly GCA_963651895.1. Taxonomy (GTDB): domain Bacteria; phylum Campylobacterota; class Campylobacteria; order Campylobacterales; family Campylobacteraceae; genus Campylobacter_D. The sequence goes on along the minus strand of CAVJSG010000068.1, from coordinate 848 downwards.
CATAGCCTACAAGGACGAGCTTGGCAATGATATTTTGATAACCCTGCAAAATCAAAAACGCAATGTCGCCGTAAATAAGGGCTTGTTTAACCCCAAAATCCCACCGAATTTTGATATAGTTCGTTGAATTTTGGCTTAAATTTTGGCGTTTTTTGGAGTAAATTTGGGTTTGAGATGAATTTGGGCGGAATTTTTTGGGTTTTTGACTAAATTTGCACGAAATTTAGGGATTTTTGGGCTTTGGGCTTAAATTTGCGAGAAATTTCGTCATTGCGAGCGGTTTTGAAAAAACCGCGCGGCAATCCACACTTAAAAAAGCTGTGGAATTTGCCACTTTTGGAAAAAGCGCAAAATCATTAAAAACGCCTAAAATTTAGCCTTTCACGCTCGCCTTTACCCACTCGCCGTAGCTTTCGTCAGTGTATTTTAGCTCAAACACCACAAATTCAGGCACTTCATAGCTGTGCTGCGTCAAAAGTGCCTTTTGCACGGCTTTTAGCTGCTTTTGCGTGGTGATGAAATTTAGCAAATACTCTTTTTGCTGACAGAATTTTCTCTCCCAAACATAGGAACTTTCGACTTTGCTGAGTTTCGCGCAGGCGATAAGCCCCTTTTCAAAGAGCTTTTGGGTTAAATTTTTCGCCTCTTTTTTCGTAGCGGTGGTGGTTTGAACGACACAAAACATTTTTTCCCTTTCAAAAAAGCGAAATTTTAGCAAATTTTTTTAAGAAATTTAAATTTTTTAGCCCTGCTTTTTTTTGAAATTTATAAATTTAAATGGCGTTTCTCAAAAATAGCAAAGGCAACAGCTTTTTAAATTATGGATTTGCGTTAGCGCGAGTCGGCAC
>CAVJSG010000067.1:4736-9921 GCA_963651895.1 Campylobacteraceae bacterium | reverse complement strand
AAGCAACGGCACCCCGCGCATTTGGAACTTTGGTTTCGCTGTAAAATTTGCTTAAAATTCGCACTTAAATTTCAGCACTTTTTAGAAAAATGCCAAAAACGCTCATTTTAGCACATTTTTTGAAATTTTGGGTTAAAATTTACAAAACAAAGGGCTTAATTAGTTTTATTGTGCTACAATTTTGCTTTCATTAAAAAAGAGAAAATATGCACAAAAAAAAGATTTTTATCGCCGCAGACCACGCAGGATTCGAGCTTAAAGGCAAGATTTGCGCCTTTTTCGAGGCTGAAAATTTGCCCTATGAGGACCTTGGCACAAAGGACGCGCAGAGCTGTGATTACGCGGATTTTGCACACTCACTTTGCGCTAGGCTTGATGAAAACAGCTTTGGCGTGCTTGTGTGCGGCACGGGCATAGGGATGAGCGTGGCAGCAAACCGCCACAGCGGCGTTCGTTGCGCACTTTGCAGTGAAATTTTAAGCGCGAGGCTCGCTAGAAAGCACAATGACGCAAATGTCCTTGCCCTTGGAGCTCGGCTGCTTGGGACTTCGCTCGCCATAGAAATCGTGCGAGAGTTCATAAACACGGGCTTTGAGGGCGGCAGACACCGCGTGAGGCTCGCTAAAATCGAGGTGCAAAGATGATTATCGACTGGCTAGTGCTTACCATCCTCGTCTGCCTCTGCCTCTACCTCGTGATAATGCTCTTTTATTACAAAACTTTGCTCGTCAAAGAGCGAAATTCCAAGGGTTTTATGCACAAAAACCTCGAAAACACCGAAGTCATCATACGCAAACTCCAAGCGCAACTATCGCGCAGCCTCGGGCAAATCGACATTCTAACAGATGAACTAACCAAAATCAAAAACGATTTAACCTCGCTGCGAACGAGAAATTCTCAATACCGCATAGAAAATGATAAATTAAGACGGCGCATAAAAGAGCTAGAAGCCAAAATCGAAGCCCTGTTATAAGGCGAAATTTAGCCAAAAAATGCGCAAAAATGCGAAATTTAGGCAAATTTTACCCCAAAAAGCGTTAAGAATTATGAAATTTAGGCGATTTTTATTTATGAGGCATTGAAATTTAGGCAAAATTTACAAAAAAGGCTTGAAAATGACGACTTTAACGCAAAATGAGCGCGAGTATTTAAGCTCCAAAATCCGCACCATAGCGGACTTTCCAAAGCCGGGCATACTTTTTCGCGACATCACCACGCTTTTAAATGACGCGGACGCGCTTGATTTCTTGCTCGAACACCTTGTGGCGCGCTACGCGAACGCCGAGCTTGACTTCATCGCGGGGACTGAAAGTCGCGGCTTTATCTTTGCCGCTATGCTTTGTGCCAAGCTAGACTTGCCCTTTGTGCCTATTCGCAAGCCAAACAAGCTGCCCGCGGCGACTTTTTCGCAAAGCTACGCCCTAGAATACGGCACTGACAGCATAGAAATTCACCAAGACGCCTTTCGCGGCACGCAGGATGCAAGGGTTTTGCTAGTCGATGATTTAATAGCCACGGGTGGCACGGCGATTGCGAGTTACGAACTCATTAAAAAAGCCAAAGCCCAGTGCGTGGAGGCTTGTTTTCTCATTGATTTAGTGGATTTAGGGGGCTCGGCGCGGCTTTCAAACTACACTAGCGTTTATAGCGTTTTGGAGTTTTAAATGGCAAATTCAAAAAAGCGAGACTTGCTATGACAAAGTTAATCAAAACGCTTGGTATAGGGCTTTTGCTCGTCTTTGTCGGCTATGTGATTTTTCTCATCTTTTGGGGGGATTTTTCGCTAGAAGAATTCATCGTGCGAATTTGGAACGAAAAGGTTGAAAAATGGGGATATGCCATACTTTTCGTGTGGAGCATTTTAGAGGGCGAGTTGGGGCTGATTTTCGCAGGACTTGCCGCCCACGATGGCAAGCTCATTTACCCCCTAGCCATCTTTGTGGCGGGGCTTGGCGGCTTTACGGGGGACCAAATTTACTTTTACATCGGGCGTTACAACAAAAAATACATCCAAAAAAAGCTGCGTTCGCAGCGGCGCAAATTCGCAGTGGCGCACCTACTTTTGCAAAAATTTGGCTGGCCGATAATCTTTGTGCAACGCTATATGTATGGCTTTCGCACGGTCATACCGATGAGCATCGGCATCACGCGTTATAGCGCGAAAAAATTCGCCATCATAAACCTCTTTTCCGCGTGGGTTTGGGCGGCTATCACCATCACGCTGGCGTGGTATTTTGGGGAAATCATCTTTGAGCTACTCGCCCTAGCAAAGCACTACTGGTATTTTGCCGCACTCATCATCGTGGGCTTTTTATCGCTCATAATTTTTGCCTTTAACCAAATTCACAAATTTTTAGAAATTTTGTATTAAAATTTAGCGAAAATTTTTGTTAAAACCAAAAACTTCAGCAAAAAAGGACAAAAAAATGAAATTCGAGTTTATAAGCAAGAATGTAGCCGCGCTGGATGCGGACTTTGAGCTTTGTTTCGTGCAGGATAAAAAGCTGGGTGCTTACAAGGACGCCAAGGGCTTTTTTGAGTTGATGGGTTACAAGGGCGAGGGCGTGTGCCTTGATAGTGCCAAAAAGCGGCTTTTTGTGGAGCTTAAAAGCACCGACTACGAGGACATTCGCAGCGCTTTTGCGAGTGCTTACAAGGCACTTTGCAAGCTTGGCATCAAAAGCATCAAAACGCCTTGCATAGTGGGCGAGTGCGTGATGATGAGCTTTGCGAGCCTCGTGCAGGGCTTTGAGTTCGCAGCTTACGAGTTTGATAAATACAAAAGCGAGAAAAAGCCTAGCAAAATCGCTAAAATTCTCATATCCACGCAAGAACTCAACGGCAAGAAATTCAGCATTGACGAGGCGCGGCTGGGGCTTAAAAACGGCGAGATTATCGCAAACGCCACAAATTTCACCAAGGACATCGTAAATGAAATCCCCTTCGTTTATACCCCGCTGAAAATGGCTGAGGACGCGGCGGCTTTGGCGAAAGCGGATAAAAACATAAAATGCAAAATCTATGATGAAAAATTTATGGAAAAGGAAAAAATGAACGCCTTTCTTGCGGTAAATAGGGCATCGGCGCACCCTCCGCGTTTAATTCATTTGAGTTATAAGCCAAAAAATGCCAAAAAATGCGTGGTTTTCGTGGGCAAAGGCTTGACTTACGATAGCGGCGGGCTTAGCTTAAAACCCGGGGACTATATGCTTACGATGAAGTCCGATAAAAGCGGCGCGGCAGCGGCTATGGGCATTATAAAAGCGGCTAGCGAGCTGAATTTGCCCTTTGAAATTCACTCTGTTCTTGGCGCAACCGAAAATATGATAGGCGGCAACGCCTACAAGCCTGACGATGTGCTCATCTCGCGCGAGGGCGTAAGCATAGAGGTGCGAAACACCGATGCAGAGGGGCGGCTGGTGCTTGCGGACTGCCTTTCTTTCGCGCAGGATTTAAAGCCCGATTTACTCATCGATATGGCGACCCTCACAGGTGCTTGTGTGGTGGGGCTTGGCGAATACACTAGTGCCGTTATGGGCGTGAATGAGGAGCTGCAAAATGCCTTTTATAAAACTAGCAAAAAAAGCGGCGAATACGCCTGCGTGCTGCACTTTAACCCACATTTAAAAGAGCTCATAAAATCAAACATCGCAGACATCTCAAACACGAGTTCGAGCCGTTACGGCGGGGCTTTGACGGCTGGGCTGTTTTTAGAACGATTTATCCGCAAGGAATTTAAGGACAAATGGCTGCACCTTGACATCGCAGGACCTGCCTATGTCGAAAAGGCGTGGGGCTACACGAGCTTTGGGGCTGGCGGGGCAGGCGTGAGAATGTGCCTAGCCTACCTAATGCACCTTGCAAGGAAGGGCAAATGAGCCTAGCTGTGGGCATCGTGGGGCTGCCAAATGTGGGCAAATCCACGACTTTCAACGCCCTCACTCGCTCGCAAAACGCTCAAAGTGCGAATTATCCATTTTGCACCATAGAGCCAAACAAGGCATTAGTGAATGTGCCGGACTCGCGGCTTTACGAGCTAGCCAAAATCGCCAAGCCGCAGCGAATTTATCACTCTGTGGTTGAATTTGTCGATATCGCGGGGCTTGTAAAGGGTGCTAGCAAGGGCGAGGGGCTTGGGAACAAGTTTTTGTCAAACATCCGCGAGTGCGAGATGATTTTACACATAGTGCGTTGCTTTGAGGACGAAAACATCACGCATACAGAGGGCTCGGTCGCCCCCGTGCGCGATATAGAGATAATTCAAACAGAGCTAATCCTCGCAGACATCGAGCAGCTGGGCAAGAAAATAGACAAACTCACAAGGGACGCCAAGGCAAATGCAAAGGGCGCAAAAGAGGGTTTAGAGCTTGCAAATAGGCTTTTGGAGCATTTAAATTTGGGAAATTCGGCGAGTAGCTTTGCGGAAAAAGAGAGCGAAATTTTTGTGAATTTAAACAAGGATTTGCGGCTGCTTTCGGCAAAAGAAGTCATTTACGGCGCAAATGTTGATGAGGCGGGCATTTCAAGCGACAATGAATTCGTAAAAGAACTCAAAGAATTCGCCGCAAAAAGCGGACACGAGGTGATAAAACTTTGCGCGAAAATCGAAGAGGAACTAGTAAGCCTCGATGAAAGCGAGGCAAACGAGCTTTTAGCAAGCCTTGGAGCGCGCGAGAGTGGGCTTGGGCAAATCATCCGCGTGGCTTTTAGCAAACTTGGGCTAATAAACTACTTCACGGCTGGGGACATCGAGGTTCGCAGCTGGACTATCCGCAAAGGCTGCAAGGCTCCCAAAGCCGCAAGCGTCATTCACAACGACTTTGAAAAGGGCTTTATAAAGGCAGAAGTCATCAGCTATGCCGATTTTATCGCGTGCGGCGGCGAGGCAAGGGCGAAAGAGGCTGGCAAATTAAGGCTTGAAGGCAAGGACTATATCGTGCAAGATGGCGACATAATGCACTTTCGGTTTAGTGTTTAGGGCTTTTTGGGCGTTTTTTGCGCTTTGAATTTGCGAGAAATTTTTTTGTGTGTGGAATTTAAATTGAAATTTGGAGTGAATTTTCGCCTTATTTTTAGCAAATCTTAAATTTTCGTGCAAATTTTCCAAAAAATTCACGCCTTTTTCGCAAATTCCGTAAATTTTTTCAAATTTCCACCCCAAAAAGCAAAAAATTCACAAATTTTT
>CAVJSG010000067.1:0-4726 GCA_963651895.1 Campylobacteraceae bacterium | reverse complement strand
GCAAAATCAAAAATTGCAACGAAATTTCGCAGTAAAAACAAAAAAATTCACACCAAAAAAACAAAAAACAAGCGAATTTTTTATTAAAAAACACCAAAAATTCACTAACGAAACGGAGAGAAAACCCTTGCAAAACATACGAAACATCGCAGTCATCGCCCACGTAGACCACGGCAAAACCACGCTCGTGGATGAGCTTTTAAAGCAATCAGGCACTTTCAGCAGCCGCGAGCAGCTCAGCGAGCGCGTGATGGACAGCAACGACATCGAGCGCGAGCGCGGTATCACCATACTTTCAAAGAACACAGCCATCAACTACAAAGGCACAAAAATCAACATCATCGACACGCCCGGACACGCGGATTTTGGCGGCGAGGTCGAGCGCGTGCTTAAAATGGTCGATGGCGTGCTGCTGCTTGTGGATGCGCAAGAAGGCGTGATGCCCCAGACGAAATTTGTCGTCAAAAAAGCCCTAGCACTCGGGCTTCGCCCCATACTCGTCATCAACAAAATCGACAAGCCCGCCGCCGAGCCCGACAGAGTGGTGAATGAGGTGTTTGATTTGTTCGTGGCTTTGGAGGCAAACGACGAGCAGCTGGACTTTGCTGTGGTTTATGCGGCGGCGAAAAACGGCTACGCGAAGCTTGATTTAAACGATGAAAACAAAGATATGAGCGCGCTTTTTGAGACGATTTTAAGCCGCGTGCCCGCCCCAAGTGGCAGCGAAAACAACCCCTTGCAGCTGCAAGTTTTTACCCTAGGCTATGATAATTTCGTAGGGAAAATCGGCATCGCGCGAATTTTTAACGGCAAAATTCACAAAAACGAGAGCGTAACGCTTGCCAAGGCGGATGGAAGCAAGGTAAATGGGCGAATTTCAAAGCTCATAGGCTTTATGGGGCTTGAAAAAACGGACATTGACGAGGCTTTCGTGGGCGATATAGTGGCTATTGCGGGCTTTGAGGCTTTGGATGTGGGGGACAGCATCGTAGATAGCGCAAATCCTATGCCCCTAGACCCGCTGCATATCGAGGAGCCAACGCTTAGCATAGTTTTTAGTGTCAATGACGGACCGCTGGCGGGCACTGAGGGCAAGAGCGTTACGAGCAATAAAATCGCCGAACGCCTTGAAAATGAGATGAAAACAAACATCGCGATGAAATTTGAGACAAGTGGCGAGGGTAAATTCAAGGTAAGTGGGCGTGGGGAGCTGCAAATTACGATTCTCGCTGAAAATATGCGCCGCGAGGGCTTTGAGTTTTGTATGGGGCGCCCTGAGGTCATCGTAAAGAGCGAAAACGGCGTGAAAACCGAGCCTTTCGAGCACCTAGTCATCGATGTGCCGGACGAATTTAGCGGCGTGGTTATTGAGAAACTTGGCAAACGCAAGGCTGAGATGAAAAATATGACGCCCACGGGGGACGGACAAACGCGTTTAGAGTTTGAAATCCCAGCGCGCGGGCTCATCGGCTTTCGCTCGCAGTTTCTCACAGACACCAAAGGCGAGGGCGTGATGAATCACAGCTTTTTGGAATTTCGCCCGTTTAGCGGGGCTGTGGAAAAGCGTGGGAACGGGGCTTTGGTGAGTATGGAAAACGGCGTGGCGCTTGGCTACTCGCTGTTTAACCTGCAAGAGCGCGGCGTGCTTTTCATCGAACCGCAAACGAAGGTCTATGTGGGGATGATTATCGGCGAGCACAGCCGCCCAAACGACTTGGATGTAAATCCCATCAAGGGCAAAAACCTTACAAATGTCCGCGCCAGCGGCTCTGACGAGGCTATAAAACTCGTGCCGCCGCGTAAACTAAGCTTGGAGCGGGCTTTGGAGTGGATAGAGGAAGACGAGCTAGTCGAGGTTACGCCTAAAAATGTGCGCGTGCGAAAACGCTACCTAGACCCCACACAGCGCAGGCGGATGGAGAGGGCGAAGGGGTAAGTTTTTTATCCAAATTTGCCTAAATTTTGTTAAAATGGCGGGTGAATTTGGGGATTAAAAATGGTTAAAATATAAATTAAAAAAAGGGTTAAAGATTATTAAAAAAGGGGCTGAAAATGGGCATAAACGACACTAGCGGTGCGAGCATTGAAAGCGGTGCAAAGAACAAAATTTCAGCTTAAAAGGGTTAGATTATGGACGCGGATAAAAGCCTAGTTGCGTGGCATAGTGGTGCAAATGTCGCAAAAAGTGTGGAAAGTGCAAACGCCCTGCTAAATTTGCGCGAGAAAATCTCCCAAAACACTGCCCTTGTGAGCGATGAGTGGCTTGATAGGCTTATAAAATGGGCGGATGAAAAGTATTTGCCAAATAATGAAACGCAACTACATAAACCGCAAATGTGCATACACGGAAAATGTCCGCTAGAATGCGATTTTACGCCTTTTTATAGAGAACATTTTCCAAGAGATAAAGAAAAATTAAGAAAAGTTACTGGGCTAATGCTTGAACATAATTGCATTGACGAACTACCCAATGAATTTGGCAATCTTACCGAGCTAGAATTTTTATATATTGATGGGCTAAAAAGCTTTCCAAACTCTATATTAAAGCTCAAAAAAATTAAATGGATAGGATTTTCAAATACTTATGGCAATAAAAACGCCGAAATTACCTTGCCAAAAGAGCTTTCTTGTATGTCTGAAATGAGGGTTTTTGGCTTGAATTATCATCATTTGAAGCGTTTCCCAAGGGTAATTTTAAAATTTGATAAACTTTATGGGCTTTCTTTGATGGGCTGCGGTTTAAGCTATATTCCAAGGGGCTTTGAGGTTTTATCAAAACATATGGGCGTTCTTATGTTAAATTTTAATCCACTTAAAAATGTTCCCACTTCCCTATGCAAATGCACGAAAATATGGTGGTTAGGCTTAAATGGCTGTGGCTTAACAGCCTTGCCAAAGCGTTTTGCTCGTTTGCAAAATTTGCAATACTTGATTTTATCAAATAATGATTTTATCGAATTTCCGCAGGTTATTTTTGAGTTAAAAAATCTTAAATCGCTTCACATAAATAAAAATTTAATCACGCTTGAAATAAACAAAAAGTTGCAAGAAATGGGCGTTGAAGTGCATTTAAATGATTTTTAGTAACGATGCGTTAAACCAAAAAAGGCAAAAAAATGAACGACTATTTTTATCTACAAATCCTAAAATACGCCCTAGAATGCAAGGACAAAGTGCTTATGGGCTATGCGATTTCAAAGATTGAAAACACGCTTTTTAGTGGGCGTGGCGAGCTGCTCGTGCTGGCTGAACGAGGCGAAAACGCGCAGCTTGCGAGCTTGGTGGAGGATTTGTTAAAAGGCGCAAAGGGCGAGGGGCAGGGGCTTCAAAGCGAGCTTGCGAGGCATTTGAGTGAGGGGATTGACGCGGATGATGAGGAATTATTTTTTGAGGATAATTTTGCTTTTATGATGAGAATTTTGCGCAGGCAAGATGAGTTTTTTCATAGGCTTAAAACGCCCAAGCATTCGCTATTTGAGACGAATGATTTAAAAAATTTAAGTGAAAATTCACAGCAAAATTTGGAGCAGAATTTAGGGCAAAATTCACAAAATTTGCAGGATTTAAATGCGGAAAATTTGCGAAATTTTGAGAGAAAATCAGGGGAAAATTTAAGCGAAAATTCACGGAATTTAAAACAAAATTCAGCGCAAAATTCACAGCAAAATTTGGAGCAAAATTCACGCAACTTTGAGTCAAATTCACAAGAAAATTCACAAAATTTTCAAGCAAAAGGCAGTGAAATTAGCGTTTTTGTGGATGAGGAATTTGAGGCTTTAAAACGCGAGTATTTGGGGCTTAGCGAGCTTTATGCTAGTGAGTTAGAGCAAAAAGAAGGCATTTTGGCGCTTTATGATGCCTTTAATGCGGCTTATTATGGGCGTTTTGGCGAAATTTTGGGGGAGATTTTGGCGCTACAAAAAAAGCTCGCAAAGGCTGCCATAAAAAACGCTAAAAGTGCGGAGGAAAGGGCGCAAAAGCAAAAAATTTACGATGATATTTTCGCCCAAGAGGAACAATTAAAAGCGCACAAAAACGCGCCTACGCCGAAGTTTGAGCTTGATGAGGCGGACGAAAGTGAGCTAAAATCGCTCTTTCGCAAGGCTGTGAAACTCTGTCATCCCGATATGATAGGCTCTGCGGACAAGTTAAAGCACTATCACAAAGTCGTCCAAGCCCACAAGGACAAGGATTTGCAGGGCTTGCGCGAGCTTTTGTGGGAACTTGAAAGTGCGCTAGCAAACGCCTTTGAGGACTTTGAGGGGGACGGCGTGGCGGCGGACGAGCAAAAAGAGCGGCTAAAAGCGATGATAGCGGGGCTTAAAGAGCGTTTGGAGTGTCTTAAAACCGAACTTAGCGAGCTTAAAAACAGCGCAAAGTATGAAATAATAAGCGACAAGCAGGGCTGGGAAACCTTTTTTGCGCGTGAAAAAACGCAGCTTGAAAATGAAAGGGATAGGCTAAAAGGCGAAGTGGCAGGACTTCGCGCGGAGTGAAGTTTTGGGGAGTTTTTGAATTTTTTGGGATTTAATTTGTGGGGTTTTGTGCTTGTTTAAATTTAGTAATTTTGGGCATTTGCGTGCAAATTTAGTCCGTGTTTTGTGTGTGAATTCCTTGCAGAATTTACCAAATTTTAACCAAAAAATTAACCATTTTAAGTTAAAATCACGCTTTTTAAATTTCGCATGAATTTTTTAGTTCGCACAAAATTTGGGCGCAAAATCGC
>CAVJSG010000066.1:0-9969 GCA_963651895.1 Campylobacteraceae bacterium | reverse complement strand
ATATAAATTTAAGAAACTATTTTTACACAATTTTACACAAAATTTTCGCAAAAGATAAAAAATATCCTTTGATAAGCTATTTTTAATGTTTTTTTGCTATGATTAAAAAACAAAAAGCCGAATTTGAGAAAAAAATTCAGCTTTGAGGCGAAAAAATTTGTAAAATTTTGATAGATAAATTCAAAAAGGTGAGCTATGAAACTTTTGCGACTACTCAAAGACCACGAGCTAAAAGCCACGCCGCAGCGTTTGTGCGTGCTTCGAGTGCTTGAAAAGCACGAGCACCCGACCATAGACGAGCTTTACGAGCAGGTGCGCGCGGAGTATCCCTCCATCTCGCTGGCGACCGTGTATAAAAACCTCAGCACCCTACAAGAGCAGGGTTTGGTGGCGGAAATAAAAGTGCCGAACCAAAAATCATATTATGACATTTATGAGCAGCCACACATTCATTTGGTGTGTAGTTCGTGCTCTCATATTATGGACCTTGACTTCAACCACGAAATTTTGGGCAAATACCAAAAGGAAATCGAGAGAAATAGTGGAAAATTCATAGACAAAATGAGTGTCGTAGCCTACACAAGCAGGTGTGATAGGTGTTTGAATGCCTAAACAAGCACAAATCATCGAAATGTTCGATGATATAGCCCCCACTTATGACAAACTTAACCGAATTTTAAGCTTTGGAGTGGATACGAGCTGGCGAAACGCAGGAATTTCAAGCGTTTTAAGACTCATAAACGCCTCAAAGCTCGATATACTCGACATTGCCTGCGGCACGGGCGATATGATAAAGCTATGGCAAAAAAACTGCGTAAATTTTGATAAGCAAATTCAAAGCATAAGGGGCATAGACCCTAGCGAAAAAATGCTAGAAATCGCAAGGGCGAAGTTCGCGGGGCTTGAATTCATAAGGGCTGGGGCCGAAAATTTGCCGCTAAATGACGAAGTGGCGGACATCATAAGCATAAGCTATGGCATTAGAAATGTGATTGAGCGACAACGCGCGCTAAATGAGTTTTTCAGGGTGCTCAAAACAGGGGGCTTTTTGCTGATTTTAGAATTCACAAAGCGCGAAAAAGGCGGACTTTTGGCGTGGGGGAGGGATTTTTATCTGCAAAAAATCCTGCCAAAAATCGGCAAAATCATCAGCAAAAACGCCGCCGCCTACGAATATCTGCCAAGCTCGATTGAGGGCTTTTTAAGCGCGGATGAACTCGCGTGCGAGCTTGAAAACGCGGGCTTTTTGATAATAGAGATAAAATCTTTTAGCCTTGGCATAAGCTCGGCTTTCATAGCGCAAAAGCCGATTTGAGCTGTCATTGCGAGACTTTGCAAGCGTAGTGCGGTGAAGTCGTGGCAATCCATACTTGGAAAGGCTGTGGAGTTTGCAATTTTTGAAATGTTTTTTAAATTTTAAATTTTTCTAAAAATGGCAAAGGCGACAGCCTTTTAAACAATGGATTGCCACGCGTTACCTTTGGCAACGCTCGCAATGACAAGTTGTAACCATCCATTAACCAAAACCCATTACAATTTCCGCACGAAAAGGGCAGAAACCATAAAATACCCTTGAAAAATTCACGGATTTGTGAATTTTTGCCTTGTTCTTTGATTTAGAAATGCCGATTTGCTAGGACTTTGAGCGAGTGGAATTATATTTGACCCGAATTTTTGATTTTTGAGGGGACTAAAACTTCCGTGTGCTGTCCCGCGTGTCCCGTTAGATTCTACTACGACCCGATTTGTGAGGGGACTAAAACCCTGTTTTCTTTACAGCTTTAAGGAATGTAGTTCTACTACGACCCGATTTTAGGGGATTTTATGAATTTTTTGGGGCGTGGATTCTTTGCCTTTTTGTAAAGGCAAAGAATGGTAAAGTTGCGGAGTATTTTAGGCAAATTTCTATGAATTTTTGTTAAAAACGCGATTTGTCGCGTAGTGAATTTGCGTTGGTGCGAATCAGCGCTTCGCGCGGACGCTTGGGCATTTCACGCCTTGCAATGAATAATACTTTATCTAAAAAACTATCCAAAAGGCTCAAAATGTCGGCGTTTCTTTATGCGTGCAGGGTGCAGAGTATTGGGGATTTCATATTTTCGAGCAATGTCTTAAAAGAAATCATCGGCGCGAGCGAGCTTGTAAAATGCGTGGAAAATTTAGCCCAGCTAGATGAAAGCGATAGGCTCGTTTTCACAAGTGCCGCGAAAGCCGAATTTGGCTTTCAAAGCGAGCCCGAAATCATTTTGGCGGCGGCTGGAAATTTGCGCGTGATTTTCAAAAACGAGGCGGATTTGGCAAAAATCGTCCGCGAAATGCCGCGTTTTATCGCTAAAAATGCCTATGGCTTGAAGCTAGCTCAGGCGGCACTTCGCTACGATGAGAGCGCACCAAATACCTATCAAAAGGCAAGTGGCGAGCTTGAAATGCGCTTAAAGTCCCAAAAAAACGCCCAAAATCACCCCTTAGACTTCGCCTTTGCCCTACTCAAACAAAGCCCAAAGACCGCCCTGCCTTTGTTTGCGCCAAGTTTGCCCCACGAAAGCTGTGATAAAACTTCATTTTCGCAAGGCTTAATGCGTGAAAAGTGCGACAAAAGCACGGCTTTAAAGCTGCGAGCCTTTGAAAAAGTCAAGGAAAACGACCAAAACTCCATATACGAGCTGGCAAAACTTGGCAACGACAAGAACAAAATCGCCCTGATTTACGCGGACGGCAACGGCTTGGGCAGGATTATCAAGGACCTAAACGCCGATGAGTTGAGCCGTTTTTCGCGCGAACTTGACGCGGCGACAAAAAACGCCTTTAAATGCGCTTGCGAGCAAACAAAAGAACAGCTTGGCGTGAATTCTAGCGAATTTAAAATCCGCGAAATCATCTGCGGCGGTGATGATTTGGTGATAATCTGCAACGCAAACATAGCCCTGCCCTTGACTGCGGCGTTTTTAGAGCATTTTGAGAGGCTAAGCAAGGGCATTTTAGGCAGGTGCGGCTGCGAAAATTTGGGCACGAAATTTGGTGCAAACGCAAATTTAAGCGAAAATTTAAATGCAAATTTTGCCGAAAAAAGCGCAAATTCTAGTGAAAAATTCAGCCCAAACGCCGACAAAAGCGAGAATTCAAAGGAAAAATTCAGCCAAAAACCGCTCACAGCGTGTGCTGGCATAGCTTTTAGCAACGAAAAATTCCCCATCCACTACGCCCTGTCCCTCGCAAAAGACCTCTGCGCCCACGCCAAAGCCCACAGCAAAGCCCTAGACCCCCACGCACCGCCCTCGTCCCTGCTCTTTCACAACATCCAAGCCTCAATGGTGTGCGACTACGCGGACATAATCGAAAAAGAACTCACGCTGGGGGCGCATTTGGGCGTGAATTTTGGCGAAAAATTCAGCAAAAACGCTGGCAAAAACGCAAATTTGGGCGAAAATTCACGCGAAAACGCCAAAAAATGCGAGAATTTGAGCGAAAATCAAGCTGTGCGTTGCGATTTTGGGGCGTATTTTTTAAACAAACCAAATCAAATTCAAGGGCAAAATTCACAAAAAGACGAGAAAAATTCAGCCCCCAAAGCCCAAAATGACGAAAATTCAGCAAAAAATGTGCCGCTAATCGCTGATTTTATAGCGCTTGTAGAGGCATTTAGGGCGAACGAAAGCCCTGATAGCAGGCTCAGGGAGTGGCTAAATATGCTAGAAAGCAGCCCAGAGCTTGCTGCGAGCGAGTTAGAGCGCATAAGCGAGATTTACGCAAAATTCGCGCAAGAAAATGAGGCGAAATTTCGGGCTTTGCATAGCGATTTGAGTTTGCAAAATTTGCAAAATTCACAAAACTCGCAAAGTCAGCAAAATTTAGAAAACCAGCAAGAAAGTCCAAAAAATTCACAAACTTTGCAAAATCCGCAAGGGCTTATCGTGGTTAAGGACGGCGCGCGCAAAACGCCTATTTATGATATTTTGAGCCTAATTTCCATCACCAAAAATGTCTTTGGGGGCGAAAGCGAGTAAAAATGGCGTTAAATTTAAAAAACAAGCGTGGAAAAATAGCGTTTAAAAACCAAAAATTCACGCAAAATGGCGAAAATTCACAAAAAAAGGCAAACTATGAACGAGTTTAACGAACACGGCGAAAATCAAACCAGCGAAAACATTGAATTTAGCATTACTTTCCTAGACTTTTGGCATCTAAGCAGTGGTCTTAGCGGCGGTGCGAGGCTTGATAGCCTTGTGGTGCGCGATGAAATGGGCTTTTGCTTCGTGCCAGCAAAAACCCTAAAAGGCGTTTTAAGCGAACTAGCGGTTGAGATGGGATGCGGCGAAAAGTTCCGCCAAGAGTGCTTTGGCGAGGCTAAGCACGCTGCAAAGTGCCATTTTAGCAATGCTACGCTAAATGATGCCACTAAAAACGCGCTGAAAAATCAGCATTTGCTGCCACTTTTATACGCTAAAATCCCAGCCACAGCCATTGATGATAGCACAGGCAGCGCAAAGGAAGGCTCGCTGCGGCAAATTGAGGTCGTAAAGCCCCTAACGCTAAGCGCAAAAATCCTAAAAGTCCCACAGCAGCACGCCTCGCAAATGAAAATCCTGCTTAAAAGCCTAAAAAGAATGGGTTTAAGCCGTAATAGGGGCTTTGGACGCCTTAAAATAGAGATTTTGGAGGGACAAAATGGCTAAAAAGTGCTATAAAATCACGCTTTTAAGCGAGCTTGTGCTGCCAAAAAACTCAAACACTCAGGGCAAAAATGAGCAGCTAAATTTCATCAGCGGCGCGGTGTTTTTGGGGCTTGTAGCGCAGCGTTACGGCGAATTTAGCGACCCTTTCGCACTTTTTCACAGCGCCAAGGTGCGATTTGGCGCGGCTAGGGTGCTAATAAACGGCAAAATGTCCTACAAAACGCCACTTTGCTTTTACGCACCAAAGGCAAAGCGCGATTTTAGCGAGCTTTACAACGCTTTGTTTTGCGATTTTGCCGCGCCAAAATTGCAAGAAAAGCAGCTAAAACAGCTCGCAAGCGGCTTTATAAACGGGGATTTAGAGTATTTTCAGCCGCCTAAAAACTACGCCCTGCGAGTAAATTTGCACAGCAAAAGCGCGGATGATGAGAAAGAACTTTTCGGCTACGAAAGCTTGCAAAAGGGCTTGCAGCTGGGCTTTGAAGTGGATTTTGACGAGAGCGTTTCGCGCGATGATTTAGAGAAAGCCTTGCGGATTTTAGAGGGCGAACACTGCATAGGCAAGTCCAAAAACGCCGAGTATGGCGAGGTTTTGTTTGAGCGCGTGGAGGGCTTTGAGGGCGTTTTGGGCGAGGATTTTAAGGAAAATTCACGCGAATTTGGCACTTTGGGCGCAAATGGCGTGAATTTTAGGGCAAATTCGAGCGAAAATTCAGCGAATTTCAAGGAAAATTCGCAAATTTTTAGTGGCGTTTCGAGTAAAAATTTAGAACTTTTAAAAAATTACGACTTCATCTACGCCCTCTCTCCGCTCGCACTTTTTGACAAAAGCACCGCTATGCCGAGCTTTGAGCTAAACGCAAACACGCTGGGGCTTGAAAGCGTGGAGCTTGCGCTGGATAAAACCCACATAAAAACGCGTTCTTTCAGGGCTTACAACGCCATGCGGCGCGGCTTTGATAGTGCTAGGCTTATTATCGAGCCCGGAAGCGTCATCGCCCTGCGTGCTTTGAGTGGCGAGGACAAGGCGCGGCTAAAACGCGGTGTGGGCGGCTTTTTGAGCGAGGGCTATGGGCAGGTGCTGGTAAATCCACGCTTTTTGTTTTGCGGGGCGAACGAAAAGCCCTTTAAATTTAACAATTTTGCGAATTTATCCGCCACGACCCAAGAAAATTCACAAATTTCCGTGAATTTCGCTGCTAAAATTCAGCCAAAGGGCGAAAATTTCGCCGCCGCCACGCCAAACAATGCAAATTCACACCAAAATGCTAAAAATTCACAAAATTTCCACGCCCAAAAAGACGAGAATTTGATTTCGGCTTTAAGGGCGTTAAAAAGCGAGCAAAGTGCGCAGCATAGCGATTATTCGGCGGTTGCGAGCTTTATAAGGCAGCACAAGGCTGATTTTAAGGGCGTTAGCAAGGCTCAATGGGGCACCATTCGCGCTATGGCTTACTTCGAGCCGCAAAATTTCGCCCAAAAGCTAGCAGCATACACGGCACAAGAGAGATTAAATGGTGTATTTGGCGAGTGTGCGGGGCTTTTAAATGATTTTATCTCGCAAAATGCTGAATTTATCAGCGAAAATCCGCACCTTGCCCTGCAAAACCCACGCGCCGCCGCGCAACTGCTCGCCGCGCTTATGCCAAAGCAAGATTTGCTAGCATATAGCGGCGATGAAAGCTCGCCAAAGGGCGATTTTAGCGACAATAAAGCCCAAAAATTCACGCCAAAGGGCGATTTAAAGGGGCGCAAATGAATAATATCATTTTAGCACACATTATCATCGAGGCAAAAACGGCTTTGCATTGTGGGGGCGGCGAGGCTAACGCCCTGCAAGATAGCCCTATAATGCGCGATTTCAACGCCCTACCCGTGATTTTAGGGACTAGCATTTGCGGGGTTTTAAGGGCACAAACGCTCGCGTATTTTAAGGAAAAATTCGGCGAAAACGCGGCGCAAGATAAGGTAAATTCGCTTTTTGGCTACGCGCCCAAAAAATCGCCAAAAGCCGCAAATTCGGCACAAAACGATAAATCGCCAAAGGATTGCACCCCCTCAAAGCTCATATTTTCAAACGCTTTGTTGTTGGACGAAAATTTGCAAGTTTGCGAAAGCTTAAAACCCAAAACCGCGCTATCGCCCTTTTTGCAGCACTTTTTGGCACTCCCGCAACGCCAGCACAACGCTATAAACGCGCAGGGCGTTTGCGTAGATGGCGCAAAATACGATGAGGAAGTGGTTTTTAGGGGCTCGCGCTTTAAATTTAGCCTTGAAATGCGCCTTGAAAACGAGGCTGACGAGCAGCAGTTTTTCGAGCTTTCGAGCCTTTTTTGCGCGGATGATTTTAGGCTTGGGGCAAGCAGTAGCAAGGGTTTGGGGCGCATTGCGGTTGCGGATATAAGCTATGAGATTTTTGCCGCAAACGAGGCGCACAAATTCTCTGCTTCGCTGAATGAAATTTTAAGTCAAAAATTCACGCCTCGCCCCACGCAAAGTGCGAATTTCTTGCGTTATGAGCTTGATTTGCGCCCTGAAAGCGTTTTTATCTTTGGCAGCGGCTATGGGGACGAGGATGCCGATAGCGTGGGCGTTAGCGAGCCTTTTATTGATTATGAGCGCGGCAAGCTAGGCACGAGACGCTTTTTAATCCCCGCTAGCTCCGTCAAAGGCGCACTTTCGCACAGGACTATGTTTTATATAAACGAAAATTTGGGCAATTTCATCGACAAAAAGCCAGAAAATTCACAAAATTCCGTGAATTTCGCCGACAAAAACGCTGAAAATGCCCTAAATTTAGACGACAAAGCGGCAAAAATTCACGCCACGCTTTTTGGGTCGGCAAATTCATCAAACAAAGGCAGCGCAAAAGCCCAAAATTCAACCACTTTAAACGCAAAAAGTGGCGCAAACAGCGGCAAAAAGGGCGCTATTTTAATCAGCGACATTTACCTAAACGACACCGCCACTCAAATTTTCGCCCACAACAGCATTGATAGGTTCAGCGGTGCGGCGATAAATGGGGCTTTGTTTCAAGAAAAGGTGAATTTCCAAAGCCCCCAAAATAGCGCATTTAGGCTAGAAATCAGCGTGAGAAAGTGCGACACAGACGAGTTTCAAGCGGCGTTAAAAGCCTTTGAAAAAGCTCTGCTCGACCTTTGCGCCTCGCGTTTGCCGCTAGGAGCAATGAGTAGCAAGGGGCACGGCTTTTTCGTGGGCGAGGCGCGAAAAGACGGGCAGGAACTGCGACAAAATGAGCGCGAAGTGCGAAAAAATGGGGGCAAACTATGATTTATGATGAGTTAAAGCGTGAATTTAGCGCACTTTCGGGCAATTTTGATGGCTACATTCAAATGAGCGATGCCCCGCTTCAAATCCTCGCAAACGCGCCTCTGCCAAGCTGGGATGTGCTACATAATGGGGCGAATTTCATTTTTGAAGCCGCGTTTTTTTGCAAGGAAAGCGAGCAAAGCATTACTATAAGGCAGTTTAACGATGAATTTTTGTTTGTAAGCGTGAATTTAAGGGACTTTGCGGACAAGGAATTCGAGCATTTCATCGCCCTAGATGGCAAAAAGGCTAGGATTTGTCAAATTTGGCAGGCTGAAAGGGACGAAAACTGCTTGAATTTGCCCGTCTTAAAGCCCAAATTCACGCTTTTTGCGGGCTTTGTGGAAAATCAGGGCGAGAAAAACGCCGAAAATTCAGCTTTTAAGGGCAAGAATTCAAAGGGAGAGAAAAATGACTAAATTCAACAATCACAGCGGAAATTTTCACGGCAAGCAAAATGGCAAAAATGGCGGAAATTTTAGTGGCGATAATCGCAAACAAGGCGGAAATCAAAATCGCAAGGGCGATTTTAAAAAGGCAAAGCCCTACGCCTTTATGCCCCTAAACAAGCAAATCCTCTATCCGCAGGACTTTGGCGAGGTTAAAGACTTCCAAATCAGCTTTGACAAGCCCTTTGCGCACGCTCAAAGCGGCGAGATAAAATTCACCATCATCGCAAAAAGCGACATTTTCGTGGGGGATTTTTTGGGCAAAAATTCCCAAAATTCCATCCCCAAAAAATTTTTCAAAATCGGCGATGAGTTCGCCATCAGCGGTTCTAGCGTGCGTGGGGTGCTGCGGACTTTGGCTGAAATTTTAAGCTTTGCCAAGCTAACGCGCACAGATTACGCCGAAAAACGCCACCCCAACGCAAACGCCCAAAAGCTCGATATGAGCGAGCGAATTTTCGGCGCACTCTCAAACGACAAACAAGGCTCAAACGACAAGCAAAGGGCGTTAAAATCAAGGGTGAGTTTCTCGCATTTCATCGCCACAAAAGTGGTGCAAACGCCTAAATTTCAGCATCCGTCCTACATTTTCGGCGGCAAGGAAATGAGCGCAAAAAACCTAGCCAAGCGAAACGGCTTTAAAATCTACACCCCACAAGGCAAAATCGGCACACCAAACCCAAATCTCAACAACCCAAAGGTAAATTCCACCCTCTCCCCGCTCGGCGCGTGCAGTGAATTCACAGGCGTTTTGCGTTATTTCAACCTCACAAAAGTCGAGCTAGGCTTGCTTTATTTGTGCTTAACCTGCCTAAACTCCCAAAACGGCGAGTATTTTTACAAATTTGGCGGCGCAAAGTTCTACGGCTACGGCGACTCGCACATAAAACTCGCCTTAAACGCCGAGGACAAGGCACATTTAGAGGACTGCATAAAAGCCTACACAGACTTCGTCCGCCGCGCCGATAGTGCGTGGCGCAAAAACGCCCACGCAAACACTCGCCCAAACGCCCAAAACAGCGGCTTTGATTTGGACGCGCGAATTCAAGCCCTGCAAAGTCTTTCCAAAATCGGCGGCGATAAGGGCGATGACACGCAAAATTCACAAAATTCCGCCCAAAATTCACGGAATTTGCGGCAATTTTCCTCGCAAAATTCACAAAACGGCAATTATAATCGCGGCTACAAAGGCTATGATAAAGGCGGTTCCCACAACAACGGCTTTGGGTCGAAATTTGATGATTTGCTTGATAGGTTTAAATAAAGCGTGAATTTTTTAATAAGCTGTCATTGCGAGCGTTGCCAAAGGCAACGCGTGGCAATCCACACTACAAAAAGCTGTCGTCTTTGCCATTTTTTGAAAGGTATTTTAAATAAGAAACTCTCAAAAAAATTCACGCCAAAGGCGTGAATTTATGGGAATTTTTTTGAAAATTCACAAAAATTTTGCCATTTTAAAAATGCCAAAAGCACAAGAAAGCTGTCATTGCGAGCGAGACGAAGTCGAAGCGTGGCAA
>CAVJSG010000065.1:6781-9996 GCA_963651895.1 Campylobacteraceae bacterium | reverse complement strand
GTCCTAGAATCGCTCAAAACACCGGTAGTATCGGCAGGATGTGTTTTAACGCGGGTTTTACCCTGCACATAGTCCATCCTTGCGTGTTTTCGCTGAATGATAAAGCCGTGAGGCGTGCAGGGCTCGACTACTGGACGAAGTTGCGCCCTGTGATTTGGGGGAGTTTGGATGAGTTTTTGGCGGCAAATTCAGCCCACAAAGAGCGATTTTTTTGTGCCACGACAAAGGCGCAAACGCCCTATTTTCAGGCGAAATTTCAGCCAAATGACTTTCTCATCTTTGGCAGCGAGAGTTTTGGATTGCCGCAAGGTTTTATGGAGCTTTGTGCCCCAAATCTCATCAAAATCCCTATGAAAGCTTATGGTCGCAGCCTCAACCTCGCCACAAGCGTGGGCATAGTGGCTTACGAGGCTTTAAGGCAGAATTTCACACATTTTAAGCCCTAAATTTGCACTTTATCGTGGCAAAATGCTGAAATAATCCCTAAAATTCACAAAAAATTCATAAAAAATTCACGCCAAAATTCCTAAAAAATTTACACATATTTTTTATAAGCAACGCCAAAGGCACAAGAAATTTTGTCATTACGAGCGTTGCAAACGCAACGCACGGCAATCCATACTTTGAAAAGCTATGGCGTTTGCAATTTAAAAAAGCGTGAATTTTTTTGTTATTTTTAAAAAAATTTACAAAATTCCATCATTGCGAGGCGATGAAATCGCCGAAGCAATCCACAACCAAAAAATTCACAAAAACACCTTAAATTCCCAAAAAATCCACACCCCCACAAACAAACTCAAAACGAAATAGTATATCGCACGCCGATTTGATAGGGCTGACTAGCTTTCCAAGTGCGAAAAGAATTATATTCTTGCTTTTGTTGTAAAAAGCCAAAACGCCCATAAAATTCAAAGCCGTGCCTTTGTGCAAACACAAAACGCAAACCAGCATTTACGCCCAAATCTAAACCAGAGTTGTTTGTATCGTCATAGTAGCTATTAAAGTGATTTGCCCAGCCCAGCCAGCCGCCTGCAAAGACGCGCAACTTGGCATTTTCGCCCTTTACGACACTAAAAAGTGCATCGACATTGACAAAATCCACATTCATAGTTGCACCGCTTAGATAAAATGAGCCATAGTAGCGTAGCCCAAACCTTTCGCCAAATCCGTGCGAATGCCCAAAGGCGACATTTATCAAATATATGTATCCTATTTTCCAGCCACTTATAATCATAACCCTTGTATCCATATTCATTTTTTACCGCACTAACGCCAGCTATGGGAAAGGCTGCACCGATGAAAATCCATCCTTTTCAGCCTTTGCATTTTGCGCCACGAAAGCCACTATGAGTGGGACTAGAATGAGCTTTTTCGCTTTTAGCGAATCTTTAAGCAAAAACGGAAAAACTTGCGAGTTTTTAAGGAAAAATTTAAAAACACTCGCTAAACGAGAGAGAGAGAGAGAGAGAGAGAGAGAGTAACCGCCCGCCCACTTCCGCTTTTGTTGCACTTGGTGTATTTGCTCGTAGTTGCCACTTACTTGTGTGTTTGTTGCAAACTGCCTGCAACATTTGTTTGGCTACTTGGTGTTTGTTTGTTGTTGTTTTGCCCCACGCTACGCTTATGGTCCGCAACAATTCGCCCACACAGCGTGCCTTTTGCGTTGCCGCCATACCACTATTTATGCTTGCATTGATATTTGCCAAAGCCGTTTTCAAACTCTATCCTTTTTAGAAATTTTGTAATTTCAAATTGATTTTTGTATTATAGCACATTTTTATTAATTTTTACTTAAATTTACAAAAATTTGTGAAAAAAATTGTAAATTTTGTGAAGTTTTCGTGTTGGGCGTGAATTTTCGCAGAACTTGCCAAAAAATTCACGCAAATTTGTCATTGCAAACCGACAAAGTCGGTGTGGTAATCCACGCTCCAAAAAGCAGCGAATTTGCTGTTTTTAAAAGCGTTTTTAAATAAAAAACGCCTAAATTTCACGCATTTAAGAGTAAATTTAGGGCAAAACTTTAATTTTTAAAGTATCGGCGTAGCATTAACCGCGTAGCTTTTTAAGATATTAACCATAGTATTAAACAAACGACTATTACATAGCACTTTCAATGGTATTAACCTAAATTAAACTCTATCGCGTAACTTTTTTAAAGCATTAGTCTAGTATCAAACGCTACCACACAGCATTTTTAAGGCATTAACATAGCATTAAACACAGCTACACAGCCTTAAAAACACTGCCACAGCTACCTTGCAAGCGATTAAAAGGTTTCAAAAGCCCTTTATTTCACAACCACATCGTCTTTGATTTTGTTGTAGAGCTTGTCCCCTATGCCTTTGACATTTTTGAGTTCGTCTATGGAGCTGAATTTACGCTCTTTGCGATAATCAACGATAGCCTGAGCCTTGCCCTCGCCTATGCCTTTGAGGGTTTTTAGCTCATCGATGCCCGCCGTGTTGATATTTACGACAGCTAGCAAAAAGCTCGCAAACGCACAAAGTGCGACTGGAATTTTCATCATTTTGAGTCCTTTTTGGTAAAATTAAAAAGGCATTTTAACATAGTTTGCCCTAAAAATTTAAGAAAAATGAAAAATAAATTTTGCTTTGTGTAAATTTGTAACAATTTTTTATGAGAATTTTTGAAAATGCGTAAATTTTGGCTTAAAAAACGCACTTCGTGCGTAGTGGATTGCTTCGCATTCTGCGAATGCTCGCAATGACGAATTTTACGCGGAAATTTACTAAATTTATTAAATTTTAGCAAGATTTTATAAAATTACCGCCTTTAATTTTGGCATTGTATCCAAGCTAGATAATTGAGTTTATTTTTTACTAGAACATTTTTTGAGTATAAGTTATTGTAATTTTGCATTAAATTTAACAAGATATAATAACCGCTTGATAATTTTAATTTTAGGGAGTATTATCTATGAGTGAGCAAGAATTACCAAAGTGGCAAGAACTTAATGAGCGTTTCGTTTTGTATATGGATATTATGGAGTTTAAAGATAGGATAATGACCGAACCAATTCGATGATTTAAAAAAGAGTTTATTAGATTTACGAGAAAAAACTATAAAAATAAAACCATTACTAAAAGGCGGTATAAAAATGACTCAATTTTCTGATTCTATTTTGGTAGTTTCTCGTGGAAAAGAGCAAAGTGATTTAAATCTTATAACAAAAGCCGCTGTAATACTTATGC
>CAVJSG010000065.1:4717-6771 GCA_963651895.1 Campylobacteraceae bacterium | reverse complement strand
GTTATTGCTTGTGGCGAAATGGTTTTTGATGAAGAGCATCAACTATTTGTTGGAAAACCACTTGTGGATGCTTATTTGCTTGAATAAGAAATGTGTCATTATGGGGTTATTTTTCATCAATTCAGCAGAAGAGATAGCCAAAAAAGTTGCCGATGAAATGAAAGAAAGAGGTAGCGTTTTAATAAATTGGAAAGAGCGTTATTTGCCCATTGTAGATTTTGATACCAAATTAAAAGGCGGCACTTCCAAACATTATCAAATCTTGTGGCATAAAATGGACGATAAATTAGACGAGGGAAATATAAGCAATAAAGCATTAGAATGGCTAGATAAATTAAAAACAACAGTATCTGGCAATCCGCGTGTGTATTTGGATAATACGCGAGATTTTATCAAGGAAAAAACTAATTAAAACTCACTCAAACCGCGTTCGTCCCAGCACCCTTGCCACAAATTTTGCGCCCTAAAACCGCGCACAAAAAGCCCACGCAAGAAAGCATTATGATGCTTGCCGAGCCGCTGAGATTTAGGGCGTAGCTTAGAAAAAGCCCCGCCACGCAAAACGCCGCGCTTAAAAGGCAGGACAAAGCCATCATCGTCCCAAGCCTTTTGGTATAAGCTTCTGCGATGAAGCAGGGCACGCTAAGCAAGGCTATGATGAGGATGAGTCCTACTGATCGAATGCAAACCACTATACAAAGGGCTATCATCACGATGAGCAAATAATAAAACGCGCTCACAGCGACTCCGCGCAGCCTCGCGAACTCTCTATCAAAGCTCACAGCGACAAACTGCCTGTAAAAACCCACTACAAGCACGACAAATAGGGCATCCGCGCCTGCTAACAGCCACAAATCCTCGCCCGAGACGGCGAGTATCGAGCCGAAAAGATAAGCCATTATGTCGCTTTGATAACCGCTGCTTAAATCGATAAGCACGAGCCCCAGAGCCATTCCAAACGCCCAAATCACCGCGATGATGCTGTCGCTGCGCTGTGGGTAGTTTTGGCTCAGCCACGCTACGAGCAGTGCTGCGAGCAGGGTAAAGCCGCCAATGCTCGCTAAAATGGGCACTCCAAAGTAAAAAGCCACGCCTAGCCCCCCAAATGCCGCGTGCGTGATGCCCCCAGCCATTGAAAATAGGCGGTTTATCATTATCAGCGAGCCCATTATCCCGCACGCGATGCTTACCAAAAGCGCGGCGGCTAGGGCGTTTTGAAAGAATGAATAATGCAAAATTTCTAGCATTTGAGCCTTTTTGTGAATTTTTTGGTAATTTTAGCGAAATTTGGGGATTTTTTGTAAATTTTTTGGGGATTTTGGGTAAAAATTCACGCCCACGCTATCATTGCGAGCGATTTTCACAAATGGCGTGAAAAGCGCAAGAAATCCGTCATTGCGAGCCTTGACGAAGTCAAGGCGTGGCAATCCACTACGCGACAAAGTCGCGTTTTCTAGGACATAAATTTACGCCCAAAACGCACTGCGTGCGTAATGGATTGCTTCGCTACGCTCGCAATGACGACAAAAAAATTCACGCAAAATTTGTTAATTTATTTGGCATTTTTGAAAAATTTTGTAAAATTTCACACAGATTTGCCAAAAATTCACGCAAAGGCGTTATAATTGTCAAAAATTTTAGAATTTTACTATGAATTTTGGGGCGAATTTTAGAATTTCGCTGCGATTTTAAAGGAAAAAAATGCACATTATCGTTCAAGCTGGGGGCAAGGGCACGCGTTTGGAGGGGCTTACCAAAAACAAGCCAAAGTGCCTTGTGCCCTTTGAAAATGCACCTATTATCTTTCATTTGTTTGAGAAATTTAAAGGCGCGAAATTCAACATTATCGGCGATTATAAATATGAAGTTTTGCAAAAATACCTCGCAAATTTTGCCCAAAATGTTTCTTACAAACTCATAAAATCACAAGGCGTGGGCAATGTTTGCGGCATCAAAAAAGCCCTTGAATTTGTGCCTGAAAACGAGCCTTTTATGCTCATTTGGTCTGATTTGTTCTTAAAAGAGTGCGTAATCGCCCCCCCCCCCCCCCCCCC
>CAVJSG010000065.1:797-4707 GCA_963651895.1 Campylobacteraceae bacterium | reverse complement strand
GATAGGCGAAAAGTTAGAAAAAACCCCCACAAATCAAAATGGCGTTGCTGGGCTTTTCATCTTTGCAAACAAAAATCAATGCAAAGATATGTCCGAATTTGGCTCATTTACCGCGTGGCTAAAAGATAGCGGCTTAAAATTTATCCCCTTAAAACTCACAAATTGCAAGGAACTTGGCACTTTGCAAGCCTTTGAAAAAGAGACTTTAAATCGCTGCCGCCCTTACAATCACATTGAATTTAAAGCTGATAAAGTCATAAAAACGGCTTTAACGCCTGAGGGTCAAAAGCTGCTTGATAAAGAAATCGCGTGGTATAAAGCCATAGAAAAGTATGGATTTAAGGCTATTGCAAAGGTTTATTCCTACAAGCCCCTTACTATGTCGAGGATAGATGGCACAAATATATTTTTGGCAAATTTAAGTCAAGGTGAAAAAATAAAAACCATAAAAAGCCTTTTCAAACACCTAAATACGCTGCACTCATATCAAACGCAAAGTGCTGATAAAATGGATTTGGTAAATGAGTATTTTACAAAAACCATTGATAGATTAAATAGCATAAGCCTCGTTTTGCCCTTTGCCGAGCGTGAATTTATCAAAATAAACGGCAAAATTTGCAAAAATCCCCTTAAATTTCAGCTAAATTTTAAAAAGCTAGTAGAAACAAAACTAATGCAAACGAAATTCTGCCCCATTCACGGAGATTTAACACTGACAAATACTATGATAGACAAGGACGCAAATATCTATTTTATCGATGCTAGGGGGTATTTTGGCAAGCAAGAAATTCTAGGGGATATTCGCTATGATTTTGCGAAATTGTATTACTCAATTTGCGGAAATTTTGACAATTTTAATATCAAAAAATTTACCTTACAAATTTTGAATGATGAGATAAATTTTAGTATAAAATCAAATGGCTGGGAATTTCTAGCAGATGAGCTTTTAAAGGGTGTAAAAAGTGATGAAATTAGGCTTATACACAGCATTATTTGGCTTTCACTAGCAAGTCATTGCTGGGAGGATTATGACTCTATGTGCCTTGCTTTTTACAATGGCGTGCTTTTGCTTGATGAGTTTTTAAAGGATTTTTGATGAAAAAACGCTTGATTTTATCGCCGCTTAAACACACTTGGATTTTGGATTTAGATGGCACACTTTTAAAACACAATGCCTATAAAGATGGCAAAGATGAGCTTTTGGAGGGCGTGAAAGAGTTTTTAAATCAAATTCCAAAAGATGATTTTATCTTAATTTTAACAGCAAGAGAAAAGGAAGCTAGGGTGCAAACCTTGAATTTTCTCGCTCAAAATGACATTCGCTTTGATGAGATTATCTTTGAAATGCCTATGGGCGAGCGAATTTTGATAAACGATGACAAACCAAGCGGCTTAAAATGTGCACATTGCGTGAATTTAAAAAGAGACGGCGGCGTGAAAAATTTAGAAATTTTCATCGATAAAAATTTATGAAAGGAAAACAATGCTAATTTTACAAACCATCATCCACGAGACGATTTGGGGCGGAGCGAGACTTGCCGAGCTTTGTGGCTTTAAATCCCGCGAAATAGGGCATTTATACTCGCTCATTTCAAATGGCGAATTTGAAAGTGTGATTTTAAATGGCGAGTATAAGGGGCGAAAATTTAGGGATTATTTTGAGGACAAAAAGGCTGAATTTGGGCTTGAAAAATTCACAAATTTTCCATTTTTAATAGCCATTGTGGATGCGAATGAGGATTTGAGTTTGCAAGTTCATCCTGATGATGAGGCGGCAAAAAGGCTTGAAAATTTGGATTTTGGCAAGAATGAATCCTTTTATTTTTTACAAGCCCCAAAAAGCGAGAAAATTTTTATGGGAAGTAAGGCTAAAAATTTAGACGAATTTAAAGAGAAACTTCTCGCTAAAAAATATGATGAAATTTTTGATTATTTAAGCGTGAAAAAGGGGGATTATGTTTATATCGAAGCAGGCACGATACACGCCTTATCTGCTGGGAGTTTGGTGTATGAGATAGAGGAAAATTGCAACGCCACTTATAGAATTTATGATTTTGAACGCCTTGATAAAAATGGCAAGAAACGGCAAATTCATCTAAACGAAGCCTTACATTCAATCCGCCTTGAAAAACGCAGCAAAGTGCAAATTTATAGGGGCGAGATAAGGGAGCGTTTTTACTCTACTCAGCTTTTTGATGGGTTCGATTTTTACCAAAACAAAACCCAAAGCCTAGAATGCCTTACCCTTTTAAGTGGCGAATTTAAGGCGGAAAATTTAGACATTAAAAAAGGCACAACCATAGTTTTAGAACCAAGCCAAAGCCTAAATTTAAACAAATCTAGTTTTATTATCGCAAAGCCTTTATTAAGGGGTAAAAAATGAGCGTAGAATTTTCAGCCTCAATGATGTGTGCAAATTATGCTTGCCTAAAAGATGAGGTAAAAATGCTTGAAAATGCTGGCATAGACATATTTCACATAGACATTATGGACGGCAGTTTTGTGGATAATTTTGGAATGGGCTACCAAGATATGAAATTCATCAAAGAAAGCACAACCAAGCAAGTCGAGGCGCATTTGATGGTAAAAGAACCTTACAATTATCTTTCGATTTTATTTGATTTAGCAATCGACATAATCTACATTCACCCCGAGGTTTGCGCGGATTCTGCCACGATAATAGAAAAAATTCACAAACAAGGGCTAACCGCGGGCATAGCCTTAAATCCGGGCACGAGTTTAGCAAGTGTCGAGGAACTTTTAAATGTCGCCGATAGGGTGCTGGTTTTGGGCGTAAATCCGGGGCATTCTGGGCGCAAATATCAAAGCTATGTCGATGATAAAATTAAAAGATTATTAGGGCTAAAAAAAGGGCGAAAATTTGAAATTTACATAGACGGCGCCGTAACGAAAGAAAGGATAAATCAATGGAAAAATTCAGGCGTGAAAGGTTTTATTTTAGGCACTGCCACGCTTTTTCAAAAAGAGCAAAATTATGAGGAAATTTTAAGGGGGATAAGATGAAAAAATTTACAACTTTGCAAGACTTAGCGCAGAATTTGCGAAGTGATTGCTACTATTTCGTCTCTCAATTCGGGCTCGGCGACACCTACTATTTGCTAGGTTTCAAGCAGGCTTTGGAGCAAAAATTTGGCGCGAAAATTATTTTCGTTATCCAGCCAGCCCACGAAGTGGTGTGCGAAATGTTTGAGTGTGAGGACTATGAAATTTGCAGCAACACGAGATATCCACTCCGAAAAATACCCAGCATTGTCGCAATTTAAAAATGTAACAAAAGCCCCAAAACTAGGCACACTTTTTCCAGCCCATCCCATACCTTTGGGCGTTTCGCAGACCTTAAAGTGCAAAAATGCGACTGATATGTATATCAAACTTTTTGATTTGCCCAAAAATGCCACTATGAGCAAGCCCAGCAAAATGCCCACTTTAAGCGAAAATTTAAGGGCGAAACTCGCCAAAATCGCACCGCTTGAAAAAATCGTATTTTACTTGCCAGAAGCGCAGTCTATGCGCTCTTTGCCACTTTTTATCTACAAAAGCGAATGTAAAGCCTTGCAAAAACAAGGCTACGCCGTCATCTCAAACAT
Organism: Campylobacteraceae bacterium; assembly: GCA_963651895.1. Classification (GTDB taxonomy): domain Bacteria; phylum Campylobacterota; class Campylobacteria; order Campylobacterales; family Campylobacteraceae; genus Campylobacter_D. Next base: position 1,099 of record CAVJSG010000065.1, on the reverse strand, counting down.
CAACAAAGAGCGCAAATATCTAGGCGCCAATGGTGCCTATGATTTGCGCCTTTCGATGCAAGATGCTGTGGCACTCGCCCTTTCTTGCAAGGCTGTGATTTCGATGCGCTAGGGCTTTTGCGACCTCATCGCGCTAAATTGTAAAAATCTAAAAGTGTATTACCCCAGCAAAGATGGCATAAAGGGCAGTTCGCTAAAAGACATAGACAAAAACTGCGCCGCAAAGGAAGTGTCCTTTGAGTGCGAAATGCAGGAATTTTCGTCTATGTTGCAAATTTTATACGACTCACTGCCCCTAAAAC
>CAVJSG010000065.1:0-787 GCA_963651895.1 Campylobacteraceae bacterium | reverse complement strand
CTCTACAATCGCTACATCGCAAAGGGCTTTTTAAGGCGCGTGCGAACGCCATTTACAGCGTATTTTAAAATCTATAAAAATCACAAAAAGCAGATTTTAAATGAGGTAAATTTGCGAAATTTAGAGAATTTTAGTGGGGAAAATTCGACAAATTTGGCACAAAATTTGCAAACAAATGGCGAGAAAAATTCACAAAATTCAACGCAAAATTCACGGAATTTAGCACAAAATTCACAGCAAAACGACTTTTGTAAAGAACTTTTAAACGACCTTGCCCAAACCTACGAATATCAACTAGGACTTTTACTCGAAAAAGCCTGCAAAGGCTTTTGGCGTGGGGGTTTTGTGTGGTTTATCTTTGATTATCTAAAACTTTGTAAAATCAAAGCACAAAATGAAACGAAATGTAATGACACGAGTGAAAATCAATGTAAGGCGATTAAGTTTCAGTCATTAGGTAACGGTCTCACAAATTTGAAGTTTTAGTTTTGCTCTGGAATTTATACTTAAATTTCAATAACTTTTTTACAAAAACCCTAAATTTAAACAAAAAAATGCCCTTTTGCAAGGGCATTTTGAATTTATCGTCCCTTGACGATGGTTGTGTAAGTGCCGTAAAGCCCAAGTATGTTAAATACCCTGGCATCTACGCTTTGGATTTGGCTGATACCGCCGTTTTTCGCAGCAGCCTCAGTCGAGCAATCCCCGATAGCAACGATAGACAAAATGCTAGTGCATTGTGCTGTGCCTTGTTTAGCACCGCCAGCACCATTGCCTGATATAGGGA
>CAVJSG010000064.1:2369-10059 GCA_963651895.1 Campylobacteraceae bacterium | reverse complement strand
ACTACTCAGCAACGAGTCAGCACTCAAAAAGCCACTACACGCACGAGTGCTAAAAGAAGCACGGCTAAAAAGGCTACCCAAAAACGCGTAGTCAAAAAGCAAGAGCCTCAGCAACGCATAGAGGGCGTTTCCAAGCTCACAGCTGTGCAAGATGCGCGCGGCAAAGAGCAGCAGCTCGGGCTTATGCCTAGTGAGATAAACATTTTAAACCACAATGTTTTCCACGCAGACGCCGCGGCGATTAAGGGTGCGAGGGAGACCGAGCAAGCCTTGCGTTACCTGCCCTTCGTTACCATCACAAACACCGCAGGTTTCGGGCATAGCTTTGATATGCGCGCACAAGGTCGCCTTAGCGCAAACGGCGTTAAGATGTTCATCAACGGCATCCCTGTAAATCCTTTGGATTCTTACTATCAGCCTATGCCGCTAAACACCCTCATCCCTAGCAATATCCAAGATATCGAGGTTTATCCCGGCGGCGGTGCGGTGCTTTATGGTAGCGGCACAAAGGGCGGCACGATAAATGTCGTAACTTCCAAACGCCAAAACCCCTACTTGATGGTAGGCGGCGGCTATCTCAACACTGCGGCAAGCAAGGGGCACAGCTTCAACGCCTTTGCCCAAGCGGTCGAGCATTTTGGCAGAAGCTTCAAGATAAATGCAGCCTTGGCGGTCTCAGCCCTAGGCGGTCCCCGACAGGATGACAGCTCGCAAAGCGGGCAAGCCACGCTTGGTATGGAGTGGTGGCTAGGCGTAGGAAGTGCCATTAGTTTGGATGCGGATGTGTATTATGGTAAGGTTACGACCACGCCCTATAACTCTTTGCTGGACTTTAATAACATAAACACCTTTATGTTATCCACGCTTTCCTTGCCCATCAATAGCCTTGGCGGCACGACAAATCAATACGGCTTTGAGCAAAACCGCTACCAGTGCCTAGCAGGGCAGGCTACTTGCGCTTACGGCGTAAATGATTTTGAGCCTAGCAATGATGACAGAGAGAGTGCAGGCTATGGCACCATAGACACCACGCAACTTCGCGCCACAGCGAAGCTAAACTACTTCTCCCAGCTGGCACAAAGGCTTGAATTTAACTTCACAGGCTTTGGAAATTTCGACTCCAAGAAGTATAACAAATACACTATGAATTTGCCATACTTCGTGCTTGGTTTTGTAAATCCACAAGACACCACGCAAAGAGGCTACAATTGGTTCTTGCCACGCCCAAGCCACCCCTACCGCACTGATGTGGTGGATGGCGCGCCCATTTTTGGCGGCGAGCTTGGAGACGGCGAGCGGGCAGACTGGCACTTCTTTGACCAAAGCGGGTCTAAATTTGATGATTATAAATTCGGCTTAAAGGCTCGCTTTGACTGGCGTCATCAAAACGGACTCTTTATCTTTGGCGTGGATGCTAGCTATGAGATGAGCAAGCGAAATTCAAAAAGCTATCTGCGCCAAGCCATAGTGGATGGCTCAGCCTTTGCGGGCGTGGCTGGTTATAACAACACCTACAATGACCCCTCGCTAAGATACACCTCAGTGCAGTTTTCAACCCTTGCGGCAAACATCATAGACAAAGCAGACATAAATGTCCTAACCACAGGCGTTTATTTCTTAGAGCGCTATGATTTTAGCAAAGACTTCTCGCTGGGCTTGGGCGCACGCTATGAGATGAAAAACTACAATGTCAAAATCAAAGACAACTTCGAGGGCAGGAAATTTAGGTTTCATAACACAGCAGGCGATGCTAATAACCAAGCTACCGATTGTCCTTGGATGGCTGGCGGAAACTGCGACTATGTGGATTACACCAGCGGCTATGTGGCGGCTATCAACAACAAAGCAAACACGCAGTGGGAAAACAACACAGCCACGCACGAGGCAAATGGCGAGCGTAGCGACAACTACGACAACTTCACCTTCGAGCTAGCCCCTGTGTATCGCTACTCAAACACAGGCTCCGTTTTTATCCGCGGTGAATTTGGCTACAACGCCCCTCCGGCTTGGGCTATGCTACGGCGCATAGGCATAGTCTGGGGTGCTGCTATGCAGAGGGATATTTGGTATTCAAATACGGAAGTAAATGGGCAGACTTTAACTACGCCTTACGGCAATGTGCTTGAATTTGACTTCGCCTTTGAGAACACCGACTTGAAAAGCGAAACCTACTACACAGCAGAGCTTGGCTGGAAAGAGCAAATAGGCAAGCGCATAGTGCCGCTGGGCTTTACTGACCTTGAAATTTCGGCTTTGCTTTTCAGCGCGAATTTCTTTTACACAGCCTCGCAGAATGAATTCTACTTCGAGGGCGACACTTTCAGCGGTATGACCTTTGGCAACTACACGCAAAGCCGCCGCATAGGCGCTGAGCTGGCTTTCGAGCAAATTTTCTTTGACGGGGGTATGAGCTTTAACGAAAGCTTCACCTACCTCAAAGCCGAAAAGAAAAACGAAGGCGAGGATAAATTCACGCCCATCCCCTACACCTACGACTGGAAAGCCACCCTTGGCGTCAGCGTGGATGTGAGCGGCTACATAGAAGTCATCGACTTGGGGCTGGCGATTTGGCTGCAAAATTCAATCTACGGCAACCAAAACATCTACGCCCAACGCATAAATGTCGTGGATGATGCTTCTTTGGTGGCTGGTGCTAGCGGCGGCACTGTATCGCTGATAGACCCCACCAACCAAAACCCTTACTTCCTCACCACGAGAGAGGAAAAGAAGCTTAGCCCCTACTTCATCTCCGACCTAGGCATAACCCTAAACATAAACAAGGGCGCAGCCGCCGTAACGCTGGGCGTGAAGAATGTGTTTAACACCTTCTACTACGACTACTACAACAACGACCGCTCGGCTGTGGTAAATGAAAACCGCTATGTCATCGGTCGCGGACGAACCGTCTTTTTAGAGGGGGTTTATAAATACTAAATTTGGGCTTTTTGAGCCTCGAAGCTTGAATTTGAGCTTTGGGGCTTGAATTTGAGCTTTGGAGGGGCTTGAAATTTGGTGTTTTGAATTTGGGGGCATTTCGCCCCTGAATTTGTCATTCTGAGCCTAGCGAAGCTAGGCGAAGAATCCATAAAATTCAAGGTATTTTTCCATAAAGTTCGTGGATTCTTCGCTGCGCTCAAAATGACAAATGTGCCGTCATTGCGAGGCGTTTTTTAAAAAAACGCCGAAGCAATCCATCAAATTCACGCGAAAGCCCAAATTTGTCATACTGAGCGCAGCGAAGTATCCATAAAAGGCAGGGGGTTAAAATTTTAACTCTTTGCCTTTTTTTATGGGCGAAATTTACCCCAAAATTCCCAACTTCCTTAAATTTTTATGGTATAATTTGCCCTATGAGTAAAAAAGAAAGCCTAAAAGCAAATATCGACACCATAAGGCTAATGCTAGGCATAGTCGTAACGGCGATACTTGGCGTGTTTGGTTACGCCATAGTGCATATAGAGGGCTTGACGGCGAGGCAAATGGCTTTGGGCGTGTGCTCGCTTGTGCTGCTTTTTGTGGTGCTGGCTTTGCTTGTGAGGTATTATTTGAAAAAAATCAAAATCTTGGAGGGCTTGAAATGATTTATGGGACGATTTTAGCCATAGCCGCACTTGCGACTTTCGCCGCCGCTATGCTTTTCATCCTCAAAGCCGTGAATGTAACGGATTTCAAAGAGGCGTGAAGTTTATTGGCTCGTTTTCAAAAAAAGCATTGATTTTAAACAAAGTCCCACACTCGTCATTCTGACCCTGACCCTGAACGAAGTGAAGGCGAAGAATCCACAGCCCAAAATCAAAGCCTAAATTTAAAAATGGATTCTTCGCTGCGTGCTACGCACTCCGCTCAGAATGACAAACCACGCCGTCATCCGCACTCCGTATTCTGTATTCCGCACCTACTCCAAAGCATTTATCTCGCTCAAATCCTCGTGGATAAAGCGTTCATCGCTTTGCAGGGTTTCGACAAGCCGCCCGATGCGCTCCCATCGAATGTTGTAGTCTTTATCCCACGAGAAATAGCTAAACCACGGGCTTCCCACGATGAGCCTGTAAGGCACAGCCCCCCAAAATCTGCTATCCGAGCTGTGGTCGCGGTTGTCGCCCATCATAAAATAGGCGTTTTCAGGCACTTGATAGTAGTAGGCATTGCCCCCACTCGCGCCTAGCTCGCCCAAACCACTCACAAACACCGGCGCCATCGCAAACCGCCCCGCCGCCAAATGCTCCAAATACACACCCTCCATATCTACGCGTTCGTCATTGTGTATGCCCTTATGCTCGAATGGCTCTTTGACAAAGGCGCGCCCCTCGACAAGCACTATTTTATCGGCATATCGCTCGCGCATATACTCATCGCCCTCGCTCATCCGCACAAGCAGCGAACCCCCATTTATCAGCACTTCATCGCCCCCCTTCGCCACGCAACGCTTGACGAAATGGACTTTTTCATTTTGCGGACTGCGGAAAACCACTATGTCGCCGCGCTTTGGTCCCTCGCCCGCGATGAGATGCCCGTCCCCATCGAAGTCCGGCAGCACAGGCACTTCAAGCCACGGAATGTGCGGCGTGGGGATGCCGTAGCTGAATTTTTTCACAAACAGAAAATCGCCCACCAAAAGTGTGTTTTTCATCGAGCCGCTGGGGATTGTGAAAGCTTGGATAAAGAAAAAAATCACAAGCAAAACGATGATAATGGTGCCCGTCCAAGACTCGCTGAACGCTCGGAGTTTTTTGAGTTTTTGCATAGCTTACCTTTGAATTTTTTGGCTGAATTTAATTTAAATTTTGCTTAAATTCAGTCGTTTTTTTGAATTTTTGACTTAAATTTTAGGCTTGAATTCTAAAAAATTTAGGCAAATGTAAATTTAATGGCAAAGTCCCTATTGTGCTACCTTTCAAGCCGCCCGCGAGCCGCTAAAATGGTATTTTTCAAAAGCATCGCTATCGTCATCGGTCCCACGCCGCCGGGCACGGGGCTGATGAAGCTCGCTTTGGGCGCGACATTAGCGAAATCCACATCGCCCACGAGCCTGCCATTTGGGGCTTTGTTAATGCCCACATCCACGACAATCACGCCCTCACGCACCATTTCCCCACGCAAAAGCCCCGCACAGCCCGCCGCTACGACTATGAGGTCTGCCGAGCGCGTGTAAAGCCCTAAATCACGAGTTTTTATGTGGCAGATACTCACGCTAGCGCCCAAATTTAGTAGCATTGTTGCCATCGGTCGCCCGACTATGTTTGATGCCCCGATGACAACGGCGTTTGCGCCCTCCACACTAATGCCATAAGCCCGCAAAAGCTCGCATACGCCAAGCGGAGTGCAAGCAAACAGCCCATTTTCCATACCTTGCGCGAGCCGCCCGACATTGAAAGGATGAAAACCATCCACATCCTTGCGCGTGTCAATGCTTTCAAGCACCGCGCCCTTGTCGATATGCCGTGGCAGTGGGAGTTGCACGAGGATGCCATCCACACTATCATCGAAATTTAGAGCGTTTATGAGGGCTAGCAACTCGCTTTGCGTGGTGTTTTCGGGCAGCTTGGACACTATGGACTTGATACCGCACTGCTCGCAGGCTTTTGCCTTATTCGCCACATAGGTTTGGCTCGCCGCGTCATCGCCCACCAAAATCACCGCCAAGCACGGCTTAACGCCGCTTTGCGCGAGGCTTGCTACCTCGATTTTTAGCTCGTTTTTGATTTTTTGACTTAGTGCTTTGCCGTCTAAAAGTGTCATTTTTGTCCTTGAAATTTGTTTTAAATAATCAACCCCGTGGGCTTTGCTCGCAAATTTGCGCTTTTTTGCTAAAAATTTTACGCATTTTTTTAGTGTGGATTGCTTTGGCGTGTGCCACGCCTTGCAATGACGGCGCGGGGTGTGAATTTTTTAAAGCAAATTCAACCCCAAAAACACCAAAAATTCACGCAGACTTTCAACCCCAAAATTCACAAAACTCGTCCCTAAATCTCCACATACTGCGCGAAAAGGCAGTCCTCGTAGGCATTTAGCTCATCTAGCACCTTTTTGGAAATTTTCTCATCCACTAAAATCACCGCCAAAGCGTAGCCCGAGCCGTCCCGCCCAAGCCGAAAATCCGCTATGTTTATGGCGTTTGCTGCCAAAATTCCGCTGATTTTGGCGATGACGCCGGGGATGTCCTTGTTTTTGAAAACTATCATCTTGCCCTTGGGCTTAAAGTCCGTCTTAAAGCCGTTTAAATCAACTATGCGCTGATTGTCCTCGTCAAAAATCGTCCCCGCAACCGAAAAGCTCGAATTTTCCGTGCTGATTTTCACGCAGATTTTGTTAGCATACCCCGAAGCCGCAGTGGTGGCACTTGCAAGCTCTATGCCCTTTTCTTGCGCCATAAATTCGGCATTTACATAGTTTATGCTATCGCCAAATATGCTCTGCAAGGCTCCCACGGCTGCAAAAGTCAGCATAGAGGGCGCAAATTCAGCGATGGCGCCGGCTGCTTCGAGGCGCACGGACTTTATCGCGCCCCTTTGCATTTGTGCGCACAAAAACGCCATTTTCGACACCAGCTCGATGTATGGGGCGACAAAGGGCGGCAAATCCTCCGTTTTGATGGGCAAATTCATCGCGTTTGGATAGGAAATGCCCCGCGCGGCGTTGAGTGCTTGCTCGCAGGCTTGCACCGCGATGTTTGCTTGGCTTTCAAGGGTGTTTGCGCCAAGGTGGGCGGTGGTTGAAATGTTTGTGAATTCAAGCAGGGCGTTGTCCGTGGCGGGTTCTTTGTCGAAAACATCGATGCCAAGCCACGCGATTTTGCCACTTTTAAGCCCCTCGCGCAGTGCTTCCTCTGTGTAAAGCCCGCCGCGCGCGCAGTTGATGAGCCGCACGCCGTCTTTCATCTTAGCAAGCTCGCCAAGCCCTATCATACCATTGGTTTCTTTGGTTTTGGGCGTGTGGATGGTTATAAAATCGCACTTTAAAATGTCATTTAAGTCCGTAGTATAGCTCATATCGAGGTCTGTAACCTTGGATGGCGATATATAGGGGTCGTAGGCGATGATTTTCATCCCAAACGCCTTTGCACGCACGCTCACGCGCGAGCCGATGTTGCCAAAGCCGATGACGCCGAGCGTCTTGCCCATCAGCTCCACGCCATACCACTTCTCGCGCTCCCATTTTCGCTCGTGTTTTAGGTGGTTGCTAGCATTGACAAAGGCGCGCGCGGAGCAGAGCAAATGCGCCATAGTAAGCTCCACAGCGGCTATGGTGTTTGCCGTGGGGACATTCATCACGATGATACCGCGTTTTGAGGCACCCGCTATATCGACATTATCCACACCCACGCCCGCGCGGATGAGGGCTTTTAGGTTTTTTGCCGCACTCAAAAACGCCTCGCCCACTTCTGTCGAACTGCGAGTAATCGCCACATCCACATCGCCAAGCATTTTAAGAAGCTCGTCTTTTGGGACTTTGGCAGCCTCGATGCACTCGACATCCTCTGCCTCGCGCAACAATTTCACGCCCTCGTCCAAAATCGCATCGCAAACGATGATTTTTTTCTTTTGCATTTGGTTTTTTTCCTTTCTTGTTTTGCTTTGAAATTTGTGAATTTTGCCTTGTTTTTTGGTTGTTTTTTTATGAATTTATATTTTAAATTTGGCGAATTTAATCCTCATTACTAGCCCAAAATGCCCACCACGCCGTCATTGCG
>CAVJSG010000064.1:0-2359 GCA_963651895.1 Campylobacteraceae bacterium | reverse complement strand
CTTATCCCCCTTGCAACCCCCAAACCCCCAGCACGCGGCGCCTGCGCGCTGCAAGGTTGTGCTTATGGCATTTTTTAGCGTATCTTACGATACTCAAAAAATGCCCGCACGATTTTTAAATTCACAAACCTATAAATTTTTTCGCCAAATTCACAGCCACACTTCCTTGAATTTCGCGTTTATGTCATATTGTTTTAAATTTTTTACTATGTCCTCTAAAAGTGCCTGTTTATCGGTTTCTAAAAATATGTCCAAAGCCTCGCTGGTGCGCGTGAGCGAGTATTTTACCTTGTAGGAATTTAGGATTTGTTTGAGGGCAAACATCGAGTAAATGCTGTTTTTATCGATACTCAGTTGATAATACTTGCTTTTTGGGCGAAATATGCTCGTATCAACCTCAAAGCGCATCGCAAAGCGCTCAGCAGCCGGCGAATAGTCCTTTGGCTCGCTTTGAGCGAAACGGTGCTGCCAAGTTTGGGGCTTTTCCTCTTTTGCGGGCTCGTCTTGTTCCACGATTTCAGCCTGTGGCAACTCGAAATTCGGCACAAAGGTGCTTTTGCTCGTGCGCATAGCGTAGATGATACCGAACGCAAAGCCCAAAAACAGCACCCCCAAGCTAGCGAAAAAGAGATATTTTTTCATTGAAACGCTCCGCTACCGCCAAGCCTTGAATTTTGGCAAAAATTCACAAAAGCACCGCGTAAAGCCCTACTCTACGACAACTGCTCTTTGATGACATCGCCAAGCGTAACCTTTTTGTCGCTGTTGATTTCGTTTAGCACTTCTCGTTCTTTTGCGCGTTCGAGGTTTTTCACGCTGAGCCTTATCCTGTGGCGTTTTTCATCGTAAGCATAGAGGCTTGATTCTATCTCATCGCCTATTTTCAGGACTTCAAGCTCTTTTTGCCCTATGTCGTCTTTGTGGATGAGCGCATCGACATTCTCGCCAAGCTCGACAAATACGCCAAATTCCTTTATGTCTCTAACCCTGCCCTGCACTATCTCGCCGACTTTATGCCCTTTCATATACGCTTGTATCGGGCTTTCTTGCAGTTCGCGCGTGCTGAGTGAGATTTTTTGCTTTTCTTTGTCAATGCGGATGATTTTCACCTCAATCTCATCGCCCGCCTTATAAAGCTCAGAACACCTATCCGCCCTATTCCACGAGCAGTCCTCGTTGTGTAGCAAGCCCTCGACAGCCCCGAGCTTTATGAAAGCGCCGAAATTCGTGGTAGAGCTCACCACGCCTTTTAGCACATCCCCTACCCTGTGGGCTTGGAGGAATTCATCAAAGGGCTTTAATTGTAAATTTTTCAAACTCACGCGCAGCCGCTTTTCGCTAGGGTTGATTTCTATAACCTCCACATCAAGTTCCTGCCCCCTTTTTATGCACTCTTTGGGGTGTTTGAGATTTTTGTCCCACGACATTTCGCTAATGTGCAAAAAGCCCTCGATTTCGTTGCCTATATCCACGAAAGCCCCATAACTCTCGACATTTGAAACCCTAACCCTTATGACATCCCCTACTTCTAGGCTCGTTTTTATCTCGTCCCAAGGGTCGGGCTGTGCGGCTTTGACGGAGAGTGAAAGCTGCTTTTTCCTTTTGTCATAGCGTATCACCTTAACCTGCACCGTGTCGCCCTCGGCGTAGAGTGCGCTAGGGTTGATATGCCCGCGGTGTGAAAGCTCCGTGTAATGCACGAGCCCATCAATGCCGCCCACATCCACAAACATCCCGTAGCTTGTGATGGTTTTAACAGTGCCTTCTAAAATCTCGCCGTTGCCCACAAGCTCGCCCACTAGCTCGCTTTGTCTCTTGCGTTCCTCTTCGAGTGCTTTTCTGCGAGATACGATGATACTACACTCATCCTTGTCAATCTTTAAAATTTTGACTTTCAGCCGCTTGCCGATGACATTCTCGTCCTTGAAGGTGTATTGCGATTTTGGCAGGAAAAATTCCAAATTCTCGCCATTTACGCAGACATAGCCGCCCTTGTTTTTGCCTATTATCTTTACATCAAAGACTTGCTCGAACTGCTCGTCCTTGAAATTTTCGATAAATTCGCTGATTTTCTCCTTGCGGAGTGCCTTTTTGTGAGACACTAGCGGGCGTCCGTGCTGATAGCCGACCACGACTACGCGCAGTTCATCGCCCTCTTTGTAAAGCAGCTCGCCGTCCTCTTGTATCTCGCCGATGGGCAAAACGCCCTCGCTCTTGCCGCCTATATCCACAAAGGCTTCCTCGCCTACGATTTGGACGATTTTGCCCTTTGTGATGGCGCCCCTGCTGCTTTTCTTCTCAAATTCAGCCAGCAGCTGCTCAAAATTCTCATCTCCTTCCATCGCGAAGTCTTCGAGCC
>CAVJSG010000063.1:0-10224 GCA_963651895.1 Campylobacteraceae bacterium | reverse complement strand
CTCACAAAGGACGATTTGGATTTACAGGAACAATATCAAGCGTATTTAAGGGCTTATGACGAGGACAGCCTACTTGGTAAAGCCAAAACGCAGTTTAGCGGCGATAAAAAACACATTGACAGCCTCATTCAAAAGGGCATAGACATTATGGAACGCGAGGCTAGCATCGCGCGAAAGGATTTTAAAAATTTAAGTGATGATGATAGAAACTACATTTATCAACAAGCAGGCACATTAAATCGCGCTTGGGATAGGATTTTTAAAGATGATGACGAGGAAGTTTTAGAACAACAATACAACAAAATACGCGGCAACGCCCTGATAGAACTAGCCAGCGCACGCGCCGAAAGTTTAAAAAACTTCTCAAAAACGCACAATCTCGTATTTTTAGCACAAAATTACCTCACGGGCAGCGATGAGAACGCAAAAAGAGAACTTGAAAGGTTTGTTAAACTCAACAGCGAACAAGCGCGGGATTTGGGCTTTGATGGCGCGGATTTAAACGAAAAGGGCGAACTTATCTATTTTAAAACGGACGAAAACACAGGCATTAAAACAAATTATAAATTAGACGAGGGATTTTTTAATCATTTTAGCCAAATTTTAAGCGATAATGTCGGCTCGGTAGCAGGTGGCATCGGCGGCACGATTTTGGGCTTAAATTACGCACGCAAAGGACGGCTAGACAAAGCCGCCAAAGCATTAAGCGCGACAAAAGCCGCGATAGTAGGAGCAGCCGCAGGCTCGATGGCAGGGGCAACGAGCGATTATTTGGCAAATTGTTTAAGGCTTGGTAAAAAGCCCGATTTTAGCGAAATGATTTATCACGCCACGCAGGACGGACTTCTTTCAGTGGTGGGCGATGCGGCTATGCTTGGACTTTCAAAGCTCGGGCAAAAAACCGCACAAAGTGGCATTTTTAACACACTCATCAAAGAGCCAGCAGCAAAAACGGCAGCATTTGCTGACAAAGTCGTAGAAAAATTTCCCATCGTAGGTGCGGTTACTTCGCCCGTGAGAAATTTTTTCAAGGGTAACAACATAAGCGCGGCTGAGGAACTTGTGCTAAAAAATTACACAAAAGAACAATTAACAGACATTGACACACTTTTAAAAGAGCAAGGCGGCGGCGTGAATTTAGGCACGACCGAAAGGCTACAATTTGCAGCCGATAAGCTAGCCCAAAAATATGGCGCAGAAAGCAGCGTGGCGCAAACAGCGCAAAATTTCGTGGATGCTTTCAATCTCAAAGGCTTTAAAGAGAGACAATCACGCCTTTTGCAGCTAGTCATCAGCGATGAGAGCGGCAAAAACATAGCTTATTTAATGGAAGTAGCCAAAAACAACCCCGAAGTCGAGCGACAAATCGAAAATATGGTTAGATATTCTAGCTCACACTTAAAAGCAGCACTCTCAAAGCTAGAAATGCCCGAAAATCAGCTAAAAAACATTTTCAACGAGTTTGAAAAAGGCACAAAAGAGAGTTTTGGCGAGGCGATGAGAATAATAGGCGATGAGTTTTATCCAGCCGATATTTACCGCACAAAAATCGACAAAGCACCCTTTGAGGCACTGCTAAAAAACGCAAACGAACAGGCAGTTTTTACCGCAGATGCTGAAAAAAGATTTTTAAACGAGGTTATAACGCCACTTTTTGATGAAAAAGGCGTGAGTTTTACGCAGCTTGCGAACATAAGGCGAAATTTAAATCAGTATTATAAAAAAATCGACAGCCCCACACTCAAAGATTTTATCAGCGGGCAAGTAGGGCAGGAACTTCGCGCGGCTATTGACAACGGCATCAACGACATTTTTAAACAAAACCCAGCCGCTTACTCGAAAATAAAAGCACTTGATGAAACCGCGCTAAAAGATTACAGCGCGATGAAAGACATTCGCAGCGTGCTTAAAAAGCTGAATTTTTACAACGAGCAGACGAGCTTTGCCGATGATTTAGACAAATTAATAGACTTTGTTTTAACAGGCAAGGGCAATGATGCAGTGCCAAATTTAGAGAGAATGCTCTCAAAGCTCACGCCTGAAAACCGCGCAGCCGCTGAAATAAACATTTTAAACCAAATTTTAGAAAACGCGAAAATCATTTATAAACAACAATTTGGGCGTGATAACATAGAAACCTTTTACACTTGGCAATTTTTAGACACTTTGGAAGCACTAGCAAGGCGGGGAAATGTTTTCACAACCGCGCCCGCGCAGGATTTCATAAAGATAGTGAAAGATTGGCACACGCTTAACAAAAACCACGCCGCGATTTTAAGCGAACTTCGCCCCGCGAATGTGAAAGAGGTAAGGCAAGGCATAGCCACGAGCATAGAGGGGCGTTTGGCACAAATGCGAACGAACCTTGTAATGAGTAATATATTTAGGTTGCTTGATAAAATCCCCTTTGTTTCAAACATCAGCTGGGGCGGCAGCAGCATTTGGGACAGGACACAGGCGGGGGCTTTGAGATGGCACATTAAAAACGCACTTTCGCGCAGCGTAACTATGGACGATTTTAAGCTAAAAGTGCTTGAAAGAGTGGATAAAGGCGGCTTTAACAACGCCACAAAGCAAATTTTGCGTGAAATCGCCCAAACAGCCGAAAACACCGAGCAAAATTTGGCTAAAATGCAAGATTTTGAGGATGCGATTATCAAAGCCGCGAACGAACCCACGCAAACGCCACAAACGGCTGAAAATTTAAGCGATTTGCAAGGCGGCAGCCTTTTGGATAAAGCCCGCGCAGCGAACGAGCAGGCAAGAAACGCCGCAGCCGAGCAAGCACGGCTAGAAAGTGAAAAACTAGCAGCCCAAGCCGCCGAAAAACGCGCCACAAACGAAACCGCGCAAGAAGTGGGCGAAAATGTAGCACAAACAGCGAGCGAAACAGCCACAGCACGCACAGCGGACGATTTAAACAGCGGCGGGACTTTGGGACGAAACGGCGAGAATTTGGGCGAGAATTCAGCCACAAATTCGCAAGTTTTGAGTGAAAATTCACAAAAAACAGCGGAAAATTTAGCTGAAAATTCACAAACTCCGCAAGCGAAAGAAATTCAGCAAGAAATTCAAAAAGAAATTCAGCCACAAAACGCGCAAAACGCGCAAAGTCAAGTTTTTAGTGGCAAAAATTTAAAAAATTACCAAGATTTAATGTATTTTATCGAGGACAATCTACAAAAACGCGCGAATTCTTACATTGATTTTGGTGGTGGATATAGCGGCAAAGTCAAAGGCGCGGCAACAGGACAGCGAGGCGAGCAAAGATTTACAAAAGATAAAATCATCGCCGATTTAGGCGAATTTTTGCAAATTAAACACACGCCGCGCGAAATAAGCGAGCAAGCCGCAAAGGATTTGGCATTTAAAAAAGGCAAATTAAACACACAAGAATTAAGAGAGTTATTTGCTTACTTAAAAACGCACACGGACGGCAAAATTCTCAAAGAAAGCCAAATTTACTATAAATTCGCCGAGCAAATAAAGGACGATTTAATCGCAGTTTATGAGCGAGATTTAAACGAGATAGCGCGAGCGTATGGACTAAAAGACTATGAAAGCAATGTGCTAGACTTTGAAAGGTTTAGATATAAGGACATTAAAGGCAAACAACGCAAAGACAAGCGCGGCGCGAATTTTTTTAGAGATTTAGCCGAAACTTTAAGCCAAATGTTAAAAGAGAGTGAGCCACCCATCGATAGAATAAAAGAGTATGAATTTCTGCTTGAAAATATCCCAAACTACAAGCACCTTGACGGCTCAAAAAAAATGAATGATATTTTAAGCGATTTTAACGGAATGAAACAAAAACAGCTTTTAGAAACCTTGCAAGACGAAAATTTTATGAGTAAAATCGAAAATTTAAGCGATGACGAGGCAGCCGCCGCCGTGAAAAATGAGAGTTTAGAGCGAGCAAAAGAGGATTTTAGGCGAAAATACTTTAAGGATTATGAGAATTTAGCTGAAACTCCACAAACTCCGCAAGCGAAAGAAATTCAGCAAAGAATTCAGCAAAAATTCGGCAAGGATGAGGACTATGCACGCGATTTATACGAGTGGCACAAGGACAGCAGTCCTTTAACAAAGGACGAGGACGGCACACCAAAGGTTTTTTATCACGGAAATAAAAACAACGACACGAGCTTTGAAATTTTTAAACTAAACAAAGGCGCGGACACGCGAACGCCCACAGCCTTTTTTAGCAGCGATGAAAGCACCGCAAAAAGCTATATACAAGGCACTACGCCCAAAGATGCGAAAACATACAGCGTATTTTTGGATGTCAAAAAGCCTTTAATAATCGACTTTAAAGGCAAAAATTACATTGACAAAAACGAGCTAGCGGATGAGATTTTCAAAGGCGAGCAGTGGTTTGATTTGGCGATTGAAAAAGCCTTGAAAAATGGGGATTATGACGGCATTATTTTTAGAAATGTAAAAGATGATAGATATGGCGGGGGCAAGGTTACCGCCGACACGATAGCGGTTTTTAGCCCCAACCAAATAAAAGCCGTTGATAACAAAGGCACGCCGCCGACTTCGCCAAATTCGCCAAAAGGCACAAAGGGCAGCGAAAATTCACAAAACGGCGAAAATCGCACGCGGTATTTTGACGAAAACAACCCAAACATTTACCGCAGCAGCGGGGTTTGGGGCAGTGGATTAGCAGGTGGCACTTTAAACGGGCTTGAAACGGACGAAAATGGTAATGTCATCGGCTTTAACCCCGAAAACTTTTTAAAAGGCTTTATTTATGGCGCAGCGGGCGCAAAAGCCGTGAAAATCGCCCTACAAAAAAGCCCCGCAATCCGCGCAAAAGCCGAAAAGTTTTTAAGCAAAAGCGGCGAATTTTTAGACGAGGCACTGAAAAATCCCTTAATGCTCCCCCAAGAACGCGCACGCTTTGCAGTCGTGGCAAACAAAGGCTTACAAAGCGCGTTAGACAATAAAAAATTCATCATCGGCGGCGAGGGGGCAATCGGCGCAAACCGCGAGAAACTAGCACGCGCGCGAAGTATGCAAAAGCAAGGCAAGGACGAGGGCGAGATTTGGGAAAAGACAGGCTGGTATTTAGACAAGGACGGGAAGTGGAAGTTTGAGATAAATCCACGCGGTGGGGAAATTTTATTAAAAGATGGCAAGTATATCACAGAGAATTTGAAATTAAAACAAGTTTTAAAGGATGATGAACTTTTTAAGGCTTACCCACGCTTGAAAAATTTGGATGTTTATTTTAGGTATGATGGTGGAGTTTCAGGCTATGGCGCAAGTTATAATCCTATTGAGGAATACATAATAATTCAAAACAACATAAATAACGATATGCTAAAACCCACGCTTTACCACGAAATTCAGCACGCGGTGCAAATAAAAGAGGGCTTTGCGGTGGGCGGAAATGTTAATAATGCCTTTGAAAAAGCCCTGCCCGAACAGCAAAAAGAGATTAAAAGGCTAGAAAAAAAACTCGGCGCAGACCCCGATTATACCGCTTATGAAAGGCTACACGGCGAGGTAGAGGCACGAAATGTCGAGGCAAGGTTAGAGCCTAAAAATTTTACTGACCCAAATTTAGTAAATATGCACCCTTATAAAACCCAAGACACCGCAAGAAAGGACACTATAATCGACTATGGGGATGATATTTGGGATGAAATGGATGATGATTTTTATAAAATGATGAGTGCAAAGAATAAGCAAAATTCTAGTATAATGTCAGCTGAAAATTTGGGAAAAGGTAAGGAAATGCCGAAATTTGAATTTACAACGCCTGACAAAGAAAAAAGTGCTTATGAGCTGCGCCCTAAAACGCTAAAAGTGCTTGAAAAAATATCAGCAAAGCCCATTATTAACAAGAACGATGGGCGAGTGGCTTATATTAACAAAGATGGGCGTGAAAAAATGACTAGCGATAAAGCAGTGCTTGAAAGCACACAAGGTAAGGATTTCACGCCCGCCCAGCATATGCAAATAGTCGAACACATAAAAGAGCTTTTTGAGAATTCACGGCTGCGAAACATAGACCCCGACAAAAACGGACACGAGGATATCCAAATTCCACGCTATGAAGTGAATTTTATGCTCGATGGCGAAGTAGCACAAGCTAAAATCACGCTTAAAGAGACTTTGAAAGGGCGTTACAAGGGAAATAGGCTTTATACGATAGAATTAGAAAGTGTTAAAAAGCTATAATAAAATGTCGCTAGGTTAATGCCTACCGAGCCGATAGACCCTAGCGAAGCAAAGTGTAAAGTCAAAAGGCTGCAACAGGCTCGTAACTTTGCAGTGCCCTTTACAAATCCATAGCGAAATTCTAACTTAAAAAATTTTTTTTGTCAAGGGGATTTTAAAAATTTGTGAATTTTTGGGGAAAATTTAGGAAAATTCACGGATTTTTAGTGAATTTTCACGCTTAAAATGTTTAAAAACTTGATAAAAGTTAAGATTTTTGCTCGTCTTTTTCGCCTTTGCTTAAAATTTCTTTAAGCTCGGCGTTGGTAAGTTTAGAATAATCGCCTGTTTTGTCAGCATCGATTAGCTTTTTTTCTAAATTTTAGCCATCTTTTTGCAAGGATTTTGGCAAATTTTGAGCTAAAACCCAAACAAAAACCAAAGGCAAACACGAGCAAATCGCGCGTGGTAAAGGATAGGATAGTTTCGCTCATTTTAGTGCCTATTTTTTGCTTTGATTTTGGGCTTTATTTTTGGCGGTAAATGCGCTAAAAAGTGCTATAAAATCGGCGTAAAACTCTATAACAAGCACAAAAAGCCGTTTAAAATGTCCGCTTATTTTGAATATCCGTAGCTAGAAAAGAGAGTAGAGATAGGACTTTTTGGCATCGAAAGCCCTTATGCTAGAAAGCGCGAGAGGTGGCGAAAGAAACATTACAACGAGTTACAAGAGAGAAACATTATCGGACGGATAGATTTAGGGAATTTTTAAACATAAATTGCCAGCTTGAATACTATAATATGCGTGGCAACTATGTAGAAAAGGTAGCGGGCAGCGGTTACGACTACAAACGGAATGTTTTTAAGTGAGGACGAACTAGCGGTATAAAAGCCCCGCTAAATTTACGAAAGGATAAGAGATGACAAAAAGTCCATATTTTGAGTTCGTGCAGGATTTTTGCCCTTATGCGCAGGCTGATTTGACAAAGGCTATGCGGGCTTTGCATTGCGTGGCAAATATATCGCTTGAAGTGCTGTCAAATAGGCTTTTGAGCCTTATTAAAAAGGCTGTTGAAAGCGCAGAATATGAAAGCCTTGAAAAAGTCAATGTTTTGAGGGTTGCGCTTGATTATATCGAGCGAAGTGGCTTTTTAAAGGGTATTAGAACGGATTTAAAGCGGCATTATAAGGAAATTTCATACTTTGGCTTTGGTGTTATCGATGAGGGGCTGGAAAATAAGGCACTTTTTTGGATTGATGAGGCGTTAGATAAGGCGTTAAGGCAAGATGAGCAAAAATTTAAACTTTTAAGCCCCGCGAGCCATTTTTTGCTAAAAAATGCCGTAAAAATGTGAATTTATGCTAAAATGCTGACAAAAAACAAGGATTTTTATGTCAGAGCAAGAAATAGCCACGCTAACCGCCCTTTTATCGCCTGAAAGGTTGAGTTCTTACGAGAATATAAACGAGCATTTTGATAATCTCGTTTTGATAGGCAAAATCACGCCAAAGCTAGCTCTCATCGAAATCGCGTTACGAAATTTGATGGATATGCTTTTAAGGCAAAATGACGAGAGATGGCTACTTAATAGCCAAGATATGTATATTTGCGAGTTAAAAGCCAAAATCGCGGGTAGGTTAGGCATCGCAAATCCCACGCACGAGCAGTTTTTATCGAATTTCACGCTCGGGGCGAACATAGCCATAATAAAGAAATTTAGGTTACAAGATAGGATTTTTAACTTTCAAAGACTGAATTTTAGGGATTTTAGCGAGAACAACAAAAATTATTATCGCTCACAAAACAGCAAAAAGATAAAATTTAAGCGAAGACACAAGGTAAATATGATGCTAGACCTATTGCGCGTCATTAGAAACCGCAGTTTTCATTGGGAAAATTTGCTAAAACTTATTCCAAAAGCAGGCGGACTCGTGCCTAGACTATCAATAAATATGCAAGGCACGATTATCGGCTTGCACCCACAAAAAATCGAGCTATTTTTGGACTGCATTTTAAGCAACATAGATAGAAACAAGATTTTACTGAAAAAGTTAGATGAAGTATTGAAAAAAAGCTGAAAGAATGGGGACACACACAGCATCCCCTTTGAAAACAGCGAAATTATACAACTTTTTTCTAACAATGTCAAGTAAATTTCAAAAAATTCACAAATTTTTACCCAAATCACTTAAAAGAGCCGATATTTTGGCTATGTGAGCTGAATTCCTTGTATAAATCCTTAAAATTTTTCATTTCATTGTTTTTGAGCTGCTCTGTAAAGAGATTTTGATAAAACTTGACATTCTTTAACTGCCTTTTTTGGATAAGCCAAGCGATGAAAGCCTGCCTTGTAAGCTCATCTAGCTTGCTCGTGTCGTTTATAGCCGTGCTTTTAACGGCATTTGCGGGCTTTTTTGTCTCGCTTGTAGTGCTTTTAACGGCATTTGTTTCTATGTTCGGCTCGATTTTTGGCGCTTTGATAGCCTTATCATCTTTTGAAATTTCGCTCATTTCGAGCCTTTGTCTTAAAGCCTTGATTTTAGCCTCGCTGTCCTTGTTTAAAAAGGCACTCAACCTTTCAAATTCATTGACTTGAAAGGCTTTTGGATTTTGTAAAGATAAACTCTTATCCAAGCTCTCAAACCTATCCGCACAAAGCCCTAAAATGATTTTTTGATTGCCCTCTAATCTTTGCTGAAATTCCTTTTTGTTTTCAGGTTCTGCATTTGATTTTTTAAGCGCGTTGAGATTGTATTCAAGCTCTTTGTAAGATTTTATCAACTCAAAGGCGTTGTTCTTTTTGCCCAAGAGTTTTGAAACGATAAGCGAAGCTTTGATATGCTCTAAAATTTTCTCATCGACCGCATTTTCATTCAGCAAAATGTCCCTTTTTACCTCAAATATAGTTTGAAAATCCGTTTTTGAAGCCCTTTGATTTAAATTTGATTGCATAAAATCCACAAATTGCCTTTTTCTCTCCAAAGTGCCGATTTTTGTTTCAAATTTACTTCTTTCCCAATTTAACTCTTTAAAAACCTTGCCAAGCTCTTTTAAATCCTTTTGATAAGTTTGTATTTGCCCATTAAAATTCTTTATTTGTGCATTATTTTCTTTGATAGCCTTGAATGTCGCCCCAAGTTTTTTATAGGGTATAGGCTCTTGATTTTTGATTTCATTTAGCCTTGTGAGTAAATCCTTTTTATTTGCATATAAATTTTTGATTTCGCCCCTTAAAAATGTGATTTTATTTTCATAAAGGCTTTGTTTTTTAGAGATTTTTTCCATAGAATGAGCTATTTCAAGTGCCAAGTCTTTTCCACTTTGAAATTCAAATTTTTCTAACTTTGCTTTTTCCCTTACCAAGTCTTTTTCAACCTTGTATTTGTTATGATATTGCAAACCCCTTATGTTTAAAGCCACGCTAAATTGTTCGCGCAAATCGTTAAAAAATTCCTTTATTTCGCCCTTGCCATTAAAATGCAGTTTTTCTTTGGTGTAGATATTATTTTTGTTAAGAACTATGTGAATATGCGGGTTATTTTGGTGTGTATGAATAACGCTAATGTATTTGTATTCATAGAAATTTGCCCTCATTACTTCATTTACAGCTTCTTGCAAAATTTCTACATTTCTTTGGGTAAAATTCTCATCTATGCTAAAACACAAATGCCACGCTTCTTTTGCATTTTTCTTGCCCGTGAAATCCTTGCTCCAATTTTTCATAATCTCTTGCGCACTTACCTGCTCGCTCTTTTCATTTATAGCATAAATGTTGTCTGAATTTCTAATGATATACTCGATAGCGTTCTTACAACCTTTGGCATCTAAATTACTCAAAAGTTTAATCACACTTTGTTTTGATGAAATAGAAGTGTCATTGATATTATTTGCATTGTGTTTGAAATTCTTATCGCTGATGAAGTGGTTAAATACCTTTTCATCTTTGAATTTTTTGATTTGTATAACTCGCCTTTTTACAATCTCATCGAAATCAAAAAAAGCGGCATCCTTTTTTTCTTTGAGTGTTTTCTTTTTGAAATATATTTTTTTCC
>CAVJSG010000062.1:8225-10262 GCA_963651895.1 Campylobacteraceae bacterium | reverse complement strand
ATGTGGGGTTTATGTGTTTTATCTTTTTTCAAATTCAGGCGTGCAAAACTACACATTTAAGGACTTCAAGCCGCCTCTTAGCACGCAAATTTTTGACAAAAATGGCAATTTAGTGGCGAACATTTTCGACAAGCAGCACCGCTTTTATGTCGAGTATAAGGACATCCCGCCGCGTTTAATCGAAGCCTTAATCGCCATCGAGGACACAGCATTTTTCGAGCACAACGGCGTAAATACGGACGCGATTTTGCGTGCAGGGCTTAAAATGCTGCGTGCGGGCAAGGCTGTGGAGGGCGGCTCCACGCTCACGCAACAGCTTGTGAAAAACACCGAGCTAACGCCTGAACGCACCATTTCGCGCAAAATCAAAGAAGCCCTGCTTGCTTATCAGCTCGAACTTAGGCTAAGCAAAGAGGAAATTTTAGAACGATATTTAAATCACATATTTTTTGGGCACGGGTATTATGGCATCAAAACCGCGGCTCGTGGATACTTTCGCAAGGATTTGGACGAGCTAAATTTAAAGGAAATCGCCATCTTAGTGGGGCTGCCAAAGGCTCCAAGTAGCTACGACCCTACGCGAAATTTGAATTTATCGCTATCTCGGGCGAACAATGTCCTTCAAAGAATGTTTAGCATAGGCTGGATAACTGAAAGCGAGTATCAGCAAGCCGTGAAATTCGTGCCTAAAATTTACGATGAAACCCTCACGCAAAACGCTGCGCCCTATGTGGTGGATGAGGTTATAAAGCGTTTGGAAAATGTGCTGCCGGATTTAAAAACGGCGGGCTATAAAATCGACTTGGCGCTGGATTTAAGCGTGCAGAAAATGGCTGAAAACGCCCTACTCTTTGGCTATGATGAAATCGTAAAGCGCGATAAGGATGCGAATTTAAGCACCCTAAATGGCGCGATGGTTGTCGTGGATACGCAAAGCGGCGATGTTTTGGCACTCGTGGGGGGGGTGGATTATAACAAAAGCAATTTCAACCGCGCTACGCAGAGTTTAAGGCAGCCTGGAAGCTCGTTTAAGCCCTTTTTGTATCAAATCGCTGTGGATATGGGCTACTCGCCGATGAGCGAGGTGGCGGACATTTCGCGCGTTTTTGAGGAGCCAAAAGAGGGGGGCAAAAAGGACGAGGTGGAGATTTGGAAGCCGCGCAACTACGGCGGCTCGATGAAGGGCATAGTTACTCTAAAAGACGCTCTCACGCACTCTCGCAACCTCGCCACCATAAATTTAGCCATAGACATAGGGCTAAACAACATCTACGCCAAGCTTATGGAGTTTGGGTTTAGCCCCAGCATCCCCAACGACTTATCCATAGTGCTTGGCAGCTTTGGGATTTCGCCGCTTGAATTTGCTAAATTTTACACTATGTTTGGAGATTACGGCATCATCCACGAGCCTATTTTGATAAAATCCGTGCACGATAAAGAGGACAATGTCGTGCTAAATTTCGAGGGCAACGCCACTCAGGTGGCTGAGCCTGAGCAGGTTTTCCTTACCCTTTCGATGATGCAAAATGTCGTAGCCAGCGGCACTGGCGCAAACGCTCGCATCGTGGGTGTCGAAATAGCGGGCAAGACGGGCACTAGCAATGAGAGCAAGGATGCGTGGTTCGTGGGCATCACGCCTGAGATAGAGGCTATCATTTGGTTTGGCAATGATGACAACAAACCTATGGGGCAGCGCGAGGGAGGTGCGAGGACGAGCGCGCCTGTGTTTAGGGAGTTTATAAAACAATATGTGCGCGAATTTCCAAGCACTAGGCGCTATTTCAAGGTGCCAGAGGGCGTTAGCAAGGGCTACTACAACGGCAAGATTGAATTCTACACGCCCACAAGCCCCTTCCCACAACGCAGCATCCACGCTCTGCCAAAAGAGGATGAGATGATGTTTTAGTGGGTTTGTCATTGCGAGTAAGGTTTGGGCAAATTTAAAGCGAAACCAAAAACGCTCGCAATGACGAAATTTCTGCAAATTTTTTGTCGAAAATTCAAAAGAATTTACAAAATTTTACAAAATTTATAAAT
>CAVJSG010000062.1:3206-8215 GCA_963651895.1 Campylobacteraceae bacterium | reverse complement strand
AATTTTGAAACAAAATTAACAAATTTTTAGCTATAATGCCAAATCGTTTTTCAAAAAAAAGTAAAATTGCAAATTCCAAAGGATAAAATTTTGAAAGCAATCATAGCAAACACACGCGCAGACGGCACGCAAATAGCGCAAATGCAAATTCACAGCACAAACAGCACAGCGCAAAATGCGGCGGCGTGGGGCGAGACAGCCGCACAAACATACGCTACAAGCAATAGAAATAGTGTGCCGCCACGCTATGAATAATACAAACGCGCAAGTATTACAAGGCAAACGTGCGGGGCAGGGTTACTCTCTCTCTCGTTTAGTCGGCATTTAAGTGCCAAAATACTATTCGCATTCATAAGCCTTTTTGCTTTTAATGCAGAGCTTTTAGCCACAAATTTAACCCAAAATTCAGCACTTTTAGCTCAAAATTCAGCAAATTCGGCTGAAAATTCGAGCCAAAGCAATGAAATCATCCGCTATATAGTCAAAGACGGCTCAACCATTCCGCAGAATTCAAACTCTCAAAGCCAAAACGCCTACACCTCAAACACCCCAAGCAATTTCAGCATTGAGCTAGGTTTAGGCTATGTCAATGCCCATTTCACAGGCGAGCAAAGTGCATTAAGTTACAAAGAAAAGGTTAAAAGCACCACTTCGCACGGCGTGGATATTTTCGTAAATGGCATTTATCAGCCTGTGCAGTATTTCGGTTTTAGCTTTGGTTTGCTGTGGGAGTTTTTGCCTATTAGCTGGCAAGGGCAAGGACTTATCGAGCCTGAGACTATACTAGCAGATTCTGGCGTGAAATTTAACAGCTCAGAGTTCGTGTGGAACGCCGTTTTCACACTTGGCATCATCAGCGACATTTATAAAAGCGGCTCAAATTCAGTGCGACTTTTCGCAAACATAGGCGCGGGCACGCATTATCTTTTAAGCGGGAGCAAATACGAGGGCGAAGCGTCAAACACCACTTGCGGCTACTACACTTGCACCTACGAAAGCACAACGCAAATCATACCATTATCTTTTGCCCTGCCTGTGAATTTTGGCGCGCGATTTACCTTTGCAAAGTCCCACGGCATCGAGCTTGTGGGCAAGATAGAACTAACAGATAAAACTTTTGATTATTCCTACCCAAGCCAAACCAAACGATAAAAACGACCATTTCGCGCGATTTTAGCGTGGGGCTTCGCTATGTGTATAGGTTTCAATTCTAACGCGTTTTGCGTTGGCTGAAATAAATTTACTACGAAAGGATTTTAGATGAAACATCTAAACAAAGTCGCGCTTTTTGGCGCATTAGTTGCCGCTGGGCTGCTCGGCGGTTGTGCTACCATTACCGATGGTCCTAGACAAAGGGTTTCAATAGCCGCCGCAAATGGCGACAAAGTTATCGCTACAATAGGCGGTAGAAAGGTGCAACTGCCTGCGGAAAATGTGGAGTTAAAACGCACAGGCGAGATTATTTATATCTATAACGCCGATAATCCAAAATATATGGATAGCTCTGCTAATTCTGGTGCTTTAACTACTATGGGAGTAAATAACCGCTATTGGCTTAATTTGTTTGGACTTTCTGCTGCGGTATTTGGTGCTTTAACAAGTGTGCTTGTTGATATGGCAACAGGAAGTGCTTACGAATACACTAATCCGCACCTTGTAGTGCCTGTGTATCCAAAGAACTAGCTTGAAAATTTTATTTTTCTTGCTTGCTTTTGGGGTTTTTGTAAATTTGCTCTTTGCAAAGCCCCAAAATGCTAAAAATCCCGTGAATTTGGCTGAAAATTCACTGAATTTTGTGAATTTCAGCGAGAATTCACAAATTTTTCTCTCCAAAAACGATTTAAACGCCCTTAAACAAAGGCTTTTAAACGCGAAAATTTACGAAAGTAACGAATGGCAAAGGCTTTTGCATTTTGAGAAAAACAAATCAAGCATTCACAAAAAATCAAATTTCTTTCTTTCAAAAAATGGCTACAAAAACCCAAAGGATGAGTATTTTGCTACGATTGAAAAATTTTTTGACGAGCTAAATTCACAAAATAAATTCGCACAAAATTCGCCAAATTTCGAGCAAAATTCCCCAAAAAATTCACAAAATCAAATTTTAAAAACCCCACAAAACGCCGAAAATTCCATTCGTTGCGCCTACCCTGCGAGGCTTTATTTTATAGCCCAAAATTTCAAAGATGAAGCCTTTTCAAAGCTCATTGACACTAGCAGGTGCGCGGGGCTAAATGAGTTTTTGCAAATCGTGCCACTAGACGAATTACTGCTTGAATTTGCCGCTGAAAGCACCATTTATCCGGGCTCTGCGATGGGGCATATCTTTTTGCATTTGCAAGGGCTTGTGCGTGAGGACATCAACAAAAGCATTGGCAACGCGCCCTTTGTGCGAAAAAAAGGCGATTTGCAAGACTATGCGATGAGCTATTTTGCGATGATGAGCGAGGGCTTTAATCCGCTTGACTATGTGGGTGCGCTTGCTGGCACGCTGCGGGGCTTTTACGCTCTTTCGCCCTACGACAATGCCGAGCTTGACTACCTTGGCAACGAGCAGCGCAGCCTTTATGTCTTTAAGGTGCGCGCCGCAAAGCCTAAAATTCGGCTCTTTTTGCTGCATTTGTGGGAGCTTAAAGACAAGCAAATCGCCTATGATTTCATCGCGCACAACTGCACGAACGGCATTGAGCGCGTTTTGGCTGTGCTTGATGAGGAGTTTGCCTACAAGGGCTCAAAGCCCTTTATAACGCCACTTGAATATATCCAACGCCTTGAAAAAAGCGGTAAAATCGAGCTAAAAGAGATAAAAACCCCGCCAAACAAGCAAAAATTCACGCAAATTTACGGGCACAATGAGATTTTAAAAACTCGCAAAGCCTCAAAAATCGCCCTTGGAGGCACGGCGAACGGGGCTTTTTTATATTTCGCGCCCATTTACTCGGACATAAAAAACGCGAACAATGCTTACAAAGAGCTGATAGAATCGCGCTTGGCTTCTGTGGAACTTCGCGTGAATGGGCTTTGGGGGGCGAGGAAGTTAAGTGGTTCTAGCGCGAATTCAAACTTAAATTCAAGCAGTGGCGTGAATTTTAACGCAAATTCAGGCTTGGCGAGCGGTTTAAATGGCGTGAATTCAGGCTCGGTGGGCGAAAATTCACGCAAAGCCAAATTTTTAGTCCATAAAATCGAGCTTTTGCACCTTTTTAGCGTGGCAGACACCTTGCGCACGGGCAATTTTTCAAAACTCATCTCTGTGAAATTCGAGCCAAACCTCTATCAAAAAGCGGGCAAAATGGCTTATGGCAGGGCTTTTAACGAGGACACAAGGCTCTTTCCCACGCTGGATTTGGGCTTGGGCGCGGGCGGCTACGCTGGGGACTTCGGTTTTTACGGCTTGCTGGGCGTTGGCTATCGCTACGAGCTGCTACACAACCCCTACGCATCCCTTAAAAGCAGCGTTGCGGCGAGTTTTTCGCGCGTGAAATTGCTCGCACTTTACGAACTTTTTTATGATTTTAATGACGGCAACCGCGGCTATGACAGCCGCCTCGCACTTTTTGCGGGGCTGAATGCCTTTAAACAAGTGGATATTTTCGCTGAATTTAACGCTTATCATCAGCTATTTCGCACGCGCCTTGGGCGTTTTCGTGGCTTTGGTTCATCAGACGCACCAAAAATTCACTATTTGCAAAATCAAAGCGTGAATTTTAGGGTGGGAGTGAGTGTGAATTTTTAAAAAAATCGCCATTTTGCGTGAATTTTTTATGCTTTTATTATTTAAAAAGCATTTTCTAAAAATAGCAAAATCCACAATTTTTTGGAGCGTGGATTGCCACGCAGTTTTTTCAAAAAAGCGCTCGCAATGGCACTTTGCTATGCTTTTCACATTAGCTTGTAAAAAGTATGAATTTTTTATAAATTTAAATTACCCCCTATTCTATCCAAAAAATTCAGTCAAAATTTACCCAAAATTTCACAAACTCTCATCCCGCTTTGAAAGCAGAGTTTTCAGGCTCTCGCGGACATTTTTGCCGCGCAAAATTGCCGCCACTTCGCGCACTATGGGCGTGTAAATGCTTTGCTGCTGGGCGATTTGGGCGATGGCAAAGGCTGTGGGGATGCCCTCCACGACCTCTTTTAACTCGGCGATTATCTCGTCCTTGCTTTTTCCCTTTGCTAGCAAAAGCCCTGCGCGAAAATTACGCGAAAGCGTGCTAGACGCGGTTAGAAACAAATCCCCCGCCCCGCTAAGCCCCAAAAAAGTATCCTCGCTCGCGCCAAAATGCGCGCCAAAGCGGTGCATTTCGATGAGTCCGCGCGCGATGAGGCTTGCCCTAGCGTTGTTTCCCAAGCGTAAGCCCTCGCAAATGCCGCTGGCTATGGCAAGGACATTTTTGTAAGCCCCGCAAATCTCGGCTCCGCGCACATCCGCACCCACATAAGCCTTGATAAATGGGGGGAAAAAGGCAGCCCACTCCTCGCAAACGCCCTTGTCATAGCCGCTCACGCATAGCGCACAGGGCAAGCCCTGCATCACCTCCGCGGCAAAACTAGGACCGCTTAGCACGCAAAATCGCTCGCGCGGCACGAAATCAGCGAAAATCTCGTCCAAAAAGCGACAGCTAGCCGTGTCTATGCCCTTTGAGGCGAGCAGGATTTTTTGCCCCTTGTCGCTGAAATTCCCTTTTAGCCACGGTGCTATGGCTTGGGCTGATATGGCAAACACCAAAAATTCACACTCCAAAGCCTGCTTTATGCTCACAAAGTCCGCTGTGTCAAGCTTTGAGTGTGGCGAGGCGATGAGGCATTTTTGCTTTTGCGAGAGGGCAAAATGCAGCCCCTGCCCCCATTTTCCCGCCCCTATGACTGCTATGCTCATTGTTTGTCCCTAGATTTTGGCGTTTGAAACGCGTTTTGTCGATTTCAAAGGTTTTTGATAAAGATTTTCCATAAATTTTTGTATTATACCCAAAAAATTTCACGCAAAATTAAGAAAATTTATAAATTTT
>CAVJSG010000062.1:0-3196 GCA_963651895.1 Campylobacteraceae bacterium | reverse complement strand
TGCGCTCAAAACGAGAAAATTTGCAAAAAAAATTCAAAAATTAGGGAGAAAAAATGCAAAAAAATTCAAAAAAAATGAATTTTAACAAATACCAACGAGGTTATTTTATGCCGCCAAGCCCCAGCAGGGCGTGGGTGGAGAAAGAATTCATCGAGTGCGCGCCTATGTGGTGCAGTGTGGATTTAAGAGACGGCAATCAAGCCCTTATTACGCCGATGAGTTTGGATGAAAAGGTCGAATTTTTCAAGCTTTTGGTGGAAATTGGCTTTAAGGAAATCGAAGTGGGCTTTCCCGCCGCGAGTGCCACAGAATACGACTTTTTGCGCACCCTAATCACGCAGAATTTAATCCCAGAGGGCGTGCGCGTGCAGGTGCTTACCCAAGCACGCGAACACATCATAAAAAGGACTTTTGAGGCTTTGGCGGGCTGTGAAAACGCCGTGGTGCATTTTTACAACTCCACTTCGCTTGCCCAACGCCAGCAGGTTTTCAAAAAAAGCAAGGACGAGGTCAAAGCCATTGCCCTTGCGGGCGCGCAGCTTTGCAAGGACATCGCAGCGCAGATGAAAGCGGACTTCACCTTTGAGTATTCGCCTGAAAGCTTTACAGGCACGGAGTTAGAATACTCTTTGGAAGTGTGCAACGAAGTCATAAGGGTGCTAAAACCGACTTTCAAACAAAAACTCATCATAAATTTGCCCGCCACCGTGGAGCTTAGCCTGCCTCATATATACGCAAGTGCCGTAGAATTCATATCCAAAAACATCCACGAACGTGAGAATGTGATTATCTCGCTGCATCCGCACAACGACAGGGGCTGCGCCGTGGCTGCTGCGGAGCTGGGGCTTTTAGCGGGCGCGGATAGAGTGGAGGGCACGCTCTTTGGCAATGGCGAGCGCACGGGAAATGTCGATATCATCACGCTTGCGATGAATTTATATACTCACGGAGTGGAGCCAAAGCTTGATTTTAGCGACATTCCGCGCATTTGCGAGCTTTACGAAAGGGTAAGCAAAATGCGCGTTTATGAGCGCCAGCCCTACTCGGGCAAGCTCGTATTTGCCGCGTTTTCAGGCTCTCATCAAGACGCCATCGCCAAGGGGATGGCGTTTCACGCCACGCAGGATGCGCAAACTTGGAGCGTGCCCTACCTGCCCATCGACCCGCGCGATGTGGGGCGCGTGTATGAAAGCGATGTCATCCGCATAAATTCGCAAAGCGGCAAGGGCGGCATCGCCTATGTGTTGCAAGCGCAGGGCATCGAGCTGCCAGCGGCGTTTCGCGAGGGCTTTTCCTACTTCATCAAGGACATTTCGGACAAGCAGCACAGGGAGCTTGGGGGGGATGAGATTTTGGCGATTTTTCACGCTGAATTTGTGAATTTAAAGGAGCCTTTGAGTGCGGAGCACTTTGCTTTTAGCAAAAATGGGCAAATTTCAGTGCAAATGGACGCCGTTTTTAAGGGCGAGAAAAAGTCGCTCAAAGGCAGTGGCAATGGGCGTTTGGACGCGGTGGCAAACGCGCTGCGCGAGAATTTAAAGTTTGAATTTGACATAGTTGATTACAGCGAACACTCGCTACAAGAGGGCTCGACCTCACAGGCGATTTCTTATGTGCAAATCATAAGCGGCGGCAAAAGGCACTTTGGCGTGGGCATTGACACGGATATCATCAACGCTTCGGTGTTTGGGCTGGTTAGTGCGATAAATTTGGCGATGAAATAGGTTAAATTTAGTGTGCTATCATTGTGGCTAAATTTTTGCAGAAAGGACAAAAAATGCTTAAAAAAATCAAACACGCGAATGGAAAAAGGGAGATTTTTCTCTTTGGGAAAAAGGTTTTTGAGTATGTAAATCACGCTAGATTTGCAGATTTCGTGGCAAATTCTCAGCAATGTGCGGTGGATTATAGTTTGCACTCAAAACTCAACTCGCTCATATCCGCGCAAATCATCGCCCTACAAGGCAACAAAGACGAGCTATTTATGCTAGGGCAAGGCACGGGCATATCGTCCTACACGCCGCTCATCGCTCGCAACAACGACAATATCGCCCACTATTTGGAGCTTTTGCACCCCTTTGTTTCGCCTAGTTTAAAGCTCATCAGAGTCGGCGGTGCAGGGGATGGCGGCTATGCTATGCTTGATTTTGCGGCATTTGAGGCAAATTTTGTGGGACAAAAGCCCTCAAAAGCCCCTGTCGCCCCCCCCCCCCCATTCAACGCAGTGTGAAAGCGAGCTAAAAACCCCACAAAGCGATAAAATTCAACCCCAAACAGCTCAAAATGATAAGGCACAAGCAAATTCCGCAGCGCAAATTTCACAAAACAAAGCCCTATCACTAGGCGTTTCTGCCTACTCGCCTTGGGATTTAGATATGGCAAATAGGGGCTTTTTGGTGTTTGAATTTGACGCGAGCATCGAAAAATCGCCTTATCCAAATCATCCAAATATCAAGTTTTTCAAGCAATTTGTCGGCGCAAAGGACAGCAACGAAAATGGCACCCAAACCATCGCATTTAGCAGGCTTTTGAAAGAATGCGATTTCGACCCAAACGCCCACAATGTCTTGCAATGCGACATAGAAAACGCCGAGTGGGAGATTTTGCAGGACATCGACATAGCCTTGCTTGCGCGGCATTTTTCGCAAATGACCTTTGAATTTCATCAGCTTTACCCTGATGACGAGGTGGGCTGTGCGCTGAGATTTGGGATTTTAGAAAGGTTGAACGAGTATTTTGCACCCATTTGGGTGCATTATAACTCTTATGGTGGGCTTATTGTGGGCGAGAGAGTGCCCTTTTGTCCTATTATAGAGGCGACTTATGTCCGCAAGGATTTGCTGCCAAAGGACGCCAAACCCTTTGGTAGTGGGCTTTTTAGGCTCAACATCGACAGCCCAAATTCGCCGCTAATGCCTGATATACCTGTGGTTTTTCCGTGAAATTTGGAAGCGAAATTTTAGGCACTTAAATATACTTTGTTAGTCATTTTATAAAAAAGTGTTGATTTATCATTCTGAGCCTACGAAGTAGGCGAAGAATCCATAAATTTAAGGTATTTTTCCATAAATTCGTGGATTATTCGCTGTGCTTAGAATGACAAATGTGGGACTTTGTCTAAAATCAATACTTTTTTGAAGAAGAGCGAAATTTTTATACATTATGGTTATTTTGTTTGCTATGAGCAGTATAGCTT
>CAVJSG010000061.1:6321-10288 GCA_963651895.1 Campylobacteraceae bacterium | reverse complement strand
GGCGCAAACGCTCGCCAAAACTTTTTGCATAAATGAAAATGATAGCATCATTTCTTGCGCCTCAAATCAGCATCTTTATGGGCTGACTTTTCAGGTGTTTTTGCCCCTTGTGGCAGGGGCTCGCGTGGAAAAACAAGACCTTGAATTTTTAAATTTATTTGTGAATTTTAACGAAAAAAATTTCATTTTCATCGCCACGCCCGTCCTGCTAAAAAGCCTCTCAAAAAGCAAGGATTTAAGCGCGATAAAAAGGGCAAAAATGATATTTTCAGCAGGCGGCGTGCTTGAAAACGGCGTGCGCAAAATTTTGCAGCCGTGCAGGGTAGTCGAAATTTACGGCGGCAGCGAAATGGGCGTGGTTGCAAGAAACGAGGGCAGCGGCTTTGTGGCATTTAGCGGCGTAAATTTAAGCCTAAATGAGCAAAATAGGTTGATAATCAGCTCAAAATGGCAGAGAAATTTTTTAGACGAAACGCCCTTTTTAAGCTCGGATTTAGCCGAGTTAAACGGCGATAAACTCACGCTTTTAGGGCGCTTTGATAGGATAGTGAAAATCCACGCAAAACGCATAAGCCTTGATAGCGTGGAAAATAAAATAAAAGAATGCGCTCTAATAGCGGAGTCGCGGGCGTTTTTAGAGCCTAATAAAACGCGACTTTCCGCACTTTTAACTTTAAGCGAGGCTGAGCAAAAATGCTTTTTAAAAAGCGGCAAAAAGGGCGTTGTAAAGGCTTTGCAAGGCGTGCTTTTTGCGGACTTTGGGGCGAAAATTCGCTATTTTAAAATACTAGAAAAACTGCCTTATAACGCCCAAGGCAAACTCACACAAAGTGCGTGCGTAGCGGCGTTTAACGAGCGCGTGGAGCCTGAATTTTGCCTGCTTGAAAAGGGCGAAAACGAGGTGCGTTTAAAGGGCTATATCAGCGAGGCTTGCTTTTATTTTGAGGGGCATTTTGGGGATTTTCCACTGACTCCGGGCTTTATTCAAGTAAAATTCGCCTTGCAAAACGCGCGAAAGTATTTTAATGTCAAGGACTTTGTGGAGCTTGAAAATGTCAAATTTCTAGCCTTTTTGCGCCCCTTCGATGAGTGTTTTTTGAATTTAAATTTAAAGGGCGATAAACTTTATTTTGAACTTTTTGCAAACGCGCAAAAATGCTGCTCGGGCAGGGCTAGGGTGAGTTTTGAAAATTCAAATGATTTAAGCTCAAATTCGAATTTGGGCGTGAATTTAAATAAAAATTCGCAAGAAAATTCACGCGAAGTCGTGGGCGAAAATTCACACGCAAATTCAAGCGAAATTTCGCCGCAAAACACCGACAAAAAGGGCATTTGATGAAACTTTGCTTTCTTATTCCATTTTACAATCACCCACAAAAAATCGCCAAACTCGTAGAGATTTTAAGCGAATTTAACACACAAATTTTCATCATCGATGATGGTTCAAACGAGCCTTCAAAGGCTGTTTTAAAGGGCATAAATTCACGCGAAAATGTAGAAATTTTTACGCGCACCAAAAACGGCGGCAAGGGCGCGGCTATAAAAGATGGACTGAATTTAGCGCAAAAAAAGGGCTTCACTCACGCCTTTCAAATCGATGCGGATATGCAGCACGATTTATCGCAAATCGCCCATTTCATCAGCCTTGCCGAGCAAAATCCATACGCTTTAATTTGCGCACAAAGCGTCTTTGAAAACGCCCCAAAAGCCCGGCTTTATGGCAGGAAAATCACGGATTTTTGGGTGTGGCTAAACACGCTTGGCGGCGACATAAAAGAGAGTATGTGCGGCTTTCGCGTTTATCCTTTGGGCGAAATTTGCCCCCTTTTGCCGCGCGTAAAAAGCGACAGAATGGACTTTGACATAGACATTTTGTTGCACGCTTACAAGGGCGGCGTTGCTTTTGTTTGGAGCGAAGTGAAAGTAAAATATGAAAGTGGCGCGGTGTCGCATTTTAGGGGCTTTAAGGACAACGCACTTATCTCTTTAACGCACGCAAGGCATTTTTTAAATCTGCCATTTTTTGCTTATAAAAAGTTAAAAAATTCACAAAATTCGCCTCAAAAAAGCTCGCAAAAATGGTTTGAAAAAAAGGAAAAAGCGGGGCGTTTTTGGCTGAATTTAAGCGTGAAATTAGTCAGTATTTTGCCGCATTTTTTGCTAAAAATCGCCTGCTTTTTCGTTACGCTTTTTTACTATCTTTTCTCCCCAAAAGAACGCGCTTATATCAGGGAATTTTATGAAAATTTGCGTGAATTTCAAAGGCAAAATGGGCTTGAAATCAGCAAGATTTGCGTGTATAAAAATTTCTATGAATTTGGGCTTAGCATTATTGATAAAATCGCCGTTTGTAAGCAAAAATTCACGGCAAAGGACTTAATCATCATAAACCCCGAGCTGCTTTTTGGCGAGTTTATCGACAAAACTGCGGGGCAAATCATCCTAACCTCGCATTTTGGCAACATTGAAGTTGCCCGCGCACTTTCGCTTGCAACGCAAAAAAACCGCCTTTGCGTGCTTATGTATTCGCAAAATGCGGCGAATTTTACGGAGCTTTTAAACGAGCTAAATAATGCGAAAATCCCTGCTGTGCTTGTCGATGAGCTTGATTTGCCAAAAATGATTGAGCTAAAAAATTTGCTTGAAAGTGGCGTGCATATCGGTATAATGGGCGATAGGACGGCTATTGCGGGTAAGAATTTGCGCGTGAAATTCCTTGGCAAAGAGTGCTTTTTGCCACAGGGCGCGTTTTTGCTAGCACAGATTTTAAAGGTGCAAATGATGATGCTTTGGTGCGAGCGCACAAATAAGGGCTATGAAGTTGAGGTGCAACCTTTGGAATTTGCCCCACAAAGCACGCGAGATGAGAGCATAAAAGCTATGGCAAATGCCTATGTAGCCGAGCTTGAACGCCGCGTGTGTCGCCGCCCTTGGCTGTGGTTTAATTTTTATGATTTTTGGGGGAAAAATGAGTAAAATTTCAAATAAATTCACGCAAAATTTGCAAATTTTTAAACGAATTTCAGCGCAAATTTTTAGCCTTAAATTTGTGCGAAATTGCGTGAATTTTAACACACAAATTAGTGCGAATTTAGCGTTAAATTTGCCAAAAAATTGGAGTAAAAAATGAGCCTAAAAACTCTAAAATTCGCCTTTCGCGCGGAGTTTTACGATGTGGATAGTATGAATGTCGTGTGGCACGGAAACTATGTGCGCTACTTGGAATTTGGGCGTTGTCGCTTTTTGGACGCGGCAAATTTCAACTACACGGCGATGAAAAATGCGGGCTTTGCCCTGCCCATAGTTAAGATGAATTTAAAATACATTCGCCCGATTTTTTTCAATGACGAGTGCGAGATAAGCGTGATTTTACGGGATTTTGAGGGCTTTTTGAAATTTGATTATGAACTTTTTGCGCGCGGCAAATTAGTCTGCAAAGCAAGCACCGCGCAAATGGCTGTGAATTTGCAAGGCGAGAGCCTATTTGAGCTGCCAAATGACTTTGTAAAAGCCTTGCAAGATTTCATAAAAAGGGGGAAAAATGAGGATTTTTGCTAAATTTTTTGCGATTTTTTGCCTTGCAAATGCGCTTTTTGCCTTTGAATTAAACGACTTGCAAAGGCTTAAAAAAGACGAATTTAAGGCTGAATTTAAGCTCACAAAAAGGCTTAAAGGCTTTGAAAAACCGCTTTTTAGCAGCGGCGAATTTCACAAGGTGAAAAATGAGCTTTTTTATGTCGTCAAAAGCCCTGTGAATTCGGTGATGAAAATCAGTGGCGAGGGCGTATTTTTCGAGCAGGATGGGCGTTTTGTAAAGAGTGAGGGCAACTACGACAAGGGGCTATTTTTGGCTTTGATTGAGCTAAATTTTAATGAGCTAAAAAAGAATTTTAGCGTGAATTTAAGCGGAAATGAAAGGCAGTGGCAGGTGCTTTTAACGCCCACAAATATGTGGCTTGAAAAGATT
>CAVJSG010000061.1:0-6311 GCA_963651895.1 Campylobacteraceae bacterium | reverse complement strand
AAAAAAAACCAAGCCTTAAATTCATTAAATTTCGCAAAAAATTCACAAAGGAAATCCTGTGAATTTTAAAAAAACAGCACTCACAAATGCCCTATTCATCAGCCTTTGCGCGTTTATGCTAATTTTTATAATTAGCCAAAAAAGCCGCTTTAACAGCGACATTTACGCGCTTTTAAATTTTAATTTAAGCGAGCAGCAAAAACTAGCCGCCCAGCAAAACACCGCGCGTTTGAGCAAGGAAATGCTGCTTTTAAGCGATGATTTGGCGTTTTTAGACGAGTTTGAAAAAATGGCGCAAGACTCACAACTTTTTGCGCAAATTCAGCTGCGTTTAAAGGGTGCAAATTCGAATTTAAGCGACTTTTCGCGCCTTAAAATCGCCACTTTCAAGGACTTTGACGAGCTTATAAAAAACGATAAATTCAAGGACGAAAACGCCTTTTTGCAGAGCGTGGCAAAGCGCATTTTCTCGCCCTTTTCGCTGCTGCCTTTGAGTGAGGATTTTTTGGGACTTTCAGCCCATTCTAGCCTGA
This sequence comes from Campylobacteraceae bacterium, assembly GCA_963651895.1. Classification (GTDB taxonomy): domain Bacteria; phylum Campylobacterota; class Campylobacteria; order Campylobacterales; family Campylobacteraceae; genus Campylobacter_D. Next base: position 5,778 of record CAVJSG010000061.1, on the reverse strand, counting down.
TGAGTGCGCAAAATTTCACGCTTGATTTGGCAAATTCCGCCCTTTACACCGAGCATAACAGCAAGCGTTATTATCTTGCAAAGGCGACTTTGGCGCAAGGTTTTAACGCGGCCAAATTTTTGCGATTTTTAAGCGAGATTGAAAGCGTGGCAAAGGCTCGCAAAGCCGAGTTTTACGCGCATTCTGGGGCGATTTTTGAAGTAAGGGCTCGCACGCAGGGGACAAACGAGGGGCTTTTTATGAGCGGCGCAAGCCTCGTGCTGCTGGGGCTTTTGGCGTTTTTTGCCTTTGGGCGTTTGGGTGCGTTGCGCCTTGTTTTCATAGTGGCTTTTAGCCTGCTGGGCGGGCTTTGCGGCGCACTTTTGTGCTTTGAGAGCGTGCATTTGTTAAGCCTAGTTGTCAGCACCTCGCTCATAGGCTTGATTTTGGACTTTTCTCTGCATTATATGAGTTTCAAAGCAAGCACTGATAGGGCTTTGCGCCGTGAAAAACTTCGCAAAGCCTTTATTATCAGCCTTTGCATTACCACGAGTGCCTATGCGCTTTTTTTGTTTTCGCGCTCGATTTTTTTGGAGCAAATCGCGGTGATTTCTATCTTTGCGCTGATTTTTAGCTTCATTAGCACATATTTTTGGCTACCGCTCCTCATAAACACGCAAAATTTCGCCCAAAAACCCTGCTTTAAAGCCGCTTTTTTGCGCTTTTTAAGAGTGTTGCGAAACGCGCGTTTTAAATGGCTTTTTGCCGCCTTTGCGCTGCTTGTGGTTTGTGCGGCGTTTTGGCGCACTTCGTGGGATTTTAGCGACAATGTCAAAAGCTACTCAGCCCTTGATGAAAGGGCGCTGGGGCAAAGTGTGAAGTTTTTTGAAATCACAAATTTCCTTTCAAACGCCGATATGCTCATCGTTCGCGGCGGTTTGGATGGCGAGCAAAAATTATTAAAAGAGCTTAAAAATTCGAATTTGGTGCAAAATTACGAGGCGCTGAGTAAGTATTTTTTAAGCCCCGCCCAGCAGCAGTCTTTAAAAAACGCCATAAATTCGCTTTTTAAAAGCGAGCGTGCGCGTGAGCTTTTTGCGAGTTTGGGTTTTTCGCAAAACGAGCTTGAAAAATTCGCGCAAAACTACGCCAAAACGCCTATTTTAAGCCAAGATGAGCTTTTAAAAAGCGGACTTTCAAGCGAGTTTAGCGGCTTTATTTTGGGCGAAAATTTAAGCCTAATCACCCTACAAAATCCCACAAAAAACGCTGAATTTTACGAGATTATCAGCGCAAATGGGGCGGAATTTATCAATTTTAATCAAAGTTTAAATGAAAGTTTTTCGCAGATGAAAATGCGCGCCGTGTCCCTAAAAATCATAGGTTTCGCGCTAGCGTTTTTGATAATGTGGGCGTTTTTTGGAGCGAAAAAGGCGGCACTTTTCACCGCACTCATCCTCTCGTGCGCGGCTTTGAGCCTGTTTTTAATGCTAGCTTTTGGCGCAAATATCAACATTTTTGCGATTTTTGGGCTGATTTTAGCAAGTGCCGTGGGCGTGGATTATTGCATTTTCGCCCAAAACGCCGTGCTAGGCAAGGGCGAGCGCATTTTTAGCATACTTTTGTGCGCGCTAACTAGCATCATAAGTTTCGCCTTGCTTTCATTTAGCCAAACCGCTGCGGTGTCGAGCTTTGGGCTAGCTGTGAGCGTGAATTTATTTTTGCTCTGCCTTAGTGCGAGTTTTTACGCTATGCACCTTAGGGGGCGTAAAAATTTGTGAATTATTGTGAATTTTGGGATTTTAATTTGTAAATTTATAAAAATTTGTAGGTAAAAGCGTAAATTTTTCATCATTTTTAGCAAAAAGGCGCGAAAATTCACAAAAAATTCACGCCTTTATCAAACCCAGCCAGCCAAGCCAGCTCAAATAGTCAAGCCCAGCCGCCCCAAGTCGTCCAGCCAAGTTAAAAGCCCATCCAAGCCAGCCTTAAAAGTCCAAAAAAACGCAAGCGCATTTTAGGCTAAATTAAGCTAGCTCAAAAGCCCAGCAAAATAGGCTCAAACCCCTACCAGTCCTGTCCCCACTCAAAGACATAGCGAATGCCTATGCTGAAATCTCGGCTGATTTTTGTATTTATCTTGCCGCTTGGATAGCTGTCGTTTTCAAACTCCATATCGTTTAAATGCGTTTTAAACGCCAACTCAACGCCGTTTTTTTAGCAAAATGAAAGCGCGCGCCCACGCTTAAAGGCATTGTCGCTGCGACATTTGCCACAGGCACTTCCACCGTGGTGCCGCCGCTGTATCTAACGCCGTCATAAATCCCGCCAACAAGCATATCCAGCGACACGCCTATGTTTGCGAAAAGCTTCACACGCAAGCTACCGCTTTCGCTTCTAAACACATCGCCAAAAATGCCGACATTTGGCGTAAGCGTCCATAAAAAGTCGCTTGCAAAATAATCTTGGTCGGTATATGAACCAGCCGTGCTCACGCTTTGCCAGCCATAAAGCCCCAGCTTGTCCCAGCTAATGCCCAAAAGCTCGGTGCCAAGCCCCACAGACCAGCCCCATCTGCTTGATTCGCCCACATAGAAATTCATATCAAAGGCGAATTCTGCACCAGCTGCTGTGCCATTTACGGAGTTAGCCAAGGCACCACTTTGAGTGGCTTTAAGGCTAGAATACACATAGCCCACCTTAATTGATGGTGCTGCGTCAAACGCCCCCGCCAAACCCACTATCATAAAGATAGCTAATAACGATTTTTTCATCGTTTATCCTTTCGAGTAAATTTTTATCACTTTTGGTGATTTTGCCTAAAATCGCGTGAATTTTCGCAAAAATTCAGCAAAAATTCACGCTTCTTTTAAAAATGTGTGAATTTTTTTAAAAAATTCATAAAATTCACGCTTTTTACAAAAATAAAATCATAAATTCCCTAAAAACTAAACACATATCGCAGTTCTATTCGCTGATGAAATGAATTTGTGGAATAGTCTGAGTATGGGATATAAGTTTGTGTCGTTGTTGTTGTGCCACTATATATAGTTCTAGTCGGCAAAGTCTCATAGTCGTATTTGTGTCTGCTAGTGGTAAAGCCGAGTCTATTTAGGATTTCAAGTCCGTGTCTGCGCCCAAAATTCACGCGTAAGCCGACATTTACGCCCATATCAAAGCCGTGTTTTGTGCGTGTGTAGTTTGCCCAGCTACTTGGATAATCATACCAGCTGCCCACATAGCCTAGTCCGCCGCCTGCAAAAGCCCCCAAGCCCCAGCTTTCAGTCTCTACAAAGTTGAACAAGGCTTCGACATTTGCTCCAAAACCAAAGGAATTTTCGGTGTTATTAACGCCTATGTCGTAGTCTCTGTCTATGCGCCCATAGTCTAGCACTCCATAAAATCGCACGCCAAGTTTAGGCGAGAAAAACTTTTTGTAACCGCCGAGTATGCCTATTTGTTGGCTTGTAGTGGTGCTCGTGCGGTTGCTACCATCGTTGTTTCCGCCGCCATCTCTGCTGATTTTTGTATAATTGCTGAGGTTTTGAATGTCGCCCTTAACGCCCAAAAACCAGCCACTTTCCTCAGCCGCCGCGTTTGTAACGCTTGTGGCAACCAAAAGCCCCGCAATAGCAAGGCTCAACCTAAATTTGTGTGTAGAAAACATAGTTTCCCCCTTGTTTCCCCCTTTGGAATAAGATTTTATCAGTTTGCACTGGGCGAAAATTTGGGATAAAAATATGAGAAGTTGTGAAATTTTGGATGAAATTTATAAAAAAGCGTTGTGAATTTGTGAATTTTCTAGCAAAATTTGTGAATTTTATGAAAAAACGCCCTAAATTTAGGAATTTTTGGGCGAAAATTTGAGAAATCTGCCCTGCGGATAAATGGCGTGAAAAATCTAAAAAGCTAGTCTTGGCTAAACGAGAGATAGAGAGAGAGAGTAACCCTCGCGTTGCGTTTGTCTGCTTTTGTGGCTTATGCTTTTTGTGTCTTGGCGTTGCGTGGTTGTCTCGCCCCACGCTGCCGCGTGTTGCGTGCTTGCCGCCACGCCCACAAACTCTGCATTTTTGTGCAACCCAACCCTACCAAACATAGCTTTTTCCCTTTGTTTTAAAATCTAACTTTTTGCTTTCGCCTTGATTTTACTTGTTTTTCACGGCTTTCATTTAATTTTTATTTAAAAAATTACCTTAATAATGACTTTAAAAACAGCGTATTTTAGCATAATTTGTCCAAAATGTGGCAAGAATTTTGAAAAAATTGTAAAATTTGTGAAATTTTGTAAAGTTTTGCTTTACCCTTGCATTAGTAAAATCGCAGCGTAGCCATAGTCTGCTCGTCATTGCGAGGCATTGAAAACGCCCGAGTTTTCCAAAAGTTTCTCCCTTGCGAAGGGGCTGGGGTAAATTTTAAAAAGATTTACACAAAAATGTGAATTTTTTAAAAAATAATTCATGCCAAACCGCCCAAAAAAATAGTGTGGAAAAAACCTTACAAACTCTTTCAAAAAAAGAGCGCCCAAATCAGCTCAGTGCCGAGCAGCGAGCAACATAAGCGCTGCTTGGGCTGGGCTTTTGGCGGTAGGAGCGAAAGCTCCTACCTTCTCATATTTGAGGTTGCTTTTGACCGAGCAACCCTTTTTTTGAAAAAAATAGCCAAATTTTTAGCATTTTTTAAAAACGCCAAAGAGTGGCTTTTTTAAATTTGTCCGCAAAACACGCGCTAGTCCCTTTTTGTAGGGGCTAAATCCTCTTTTAATGCTAGCAAATTTTCCTCAAATTTAGCCTTGTTTTTCATAAGGGTGCTTGAAATTTTTAGCTTTATGGCTTTATTTTTTAGGCTCAAATTTGTGTTTTCCAAACCCTGCTTGATACCCTGTAAAAAGGCACTTGCCGCGTTTTCATCAAGCCCATCAAAAATAAAAATAAAATCCCCATCCACGCGAAAAATTTGCGACCTTTGTTTCCTCAAAATCTTGCCGATTTTTTTAAGCAAAACGCGCTCGTCCTTTGAATTTAAGCCCTCCAAACCGCTCATCCGCAAGCCGCCCAAGTAAAAATCATCAAGCCCCAAAAGCCTGCGTTTCAGGGCTTTTTGATTTGGCAGTTTTGTGAAAGTATCGAAATATAGGCTTTTGTAGCTATGATAGATGAGATAAATGACGAAAAATAGGCTCGCGAACTCAAAAAACGAGTAGGAAAGCAGATTTTGCGACAAAAACTGCACGAAAAGTAGCGCAAAAGCTGCCACAAAGTGCATTTCAGCCTTAAAAATGCCCCAAAGTGCCAAAAATACGCACTCGGCGGCGAAAAACACGAGGCTGAGCTCGCTCACAGGGGTGAAAGGCAGCTCAAATAGGGTCTCGCTCATAGCTGCGTTAAAACTCGTGCTTTTGCTCAAAATCAGCGCTAAAATGCCCACGAAGCCTAGCACAGCGAGCTTTGAGAGGTTTTTGCGCTCAAAAACCAAAGCCGTTTTTTTCATCACCGCGAACAGCACGAAAACAAAGGGTGCAAAGAGGCTCACAAACAAATGCGCTTGCAGTAGGCTTGCGTAAGCATACACACCGCGCAAACAAAGCAGTGCTAGGGCTATGAAAAATATGCGGCTGTCTTTTAGGTAAAAACTAAGCGCGAGGGCGAGCAGTTCAAACACCAAAGAAATGGGCGTTAGAGAGGATAAAATGCTGTCAAACATCGAAGTGCCTTTTAGTTTGTGGTTTTCACGGCGCAATTTTCGCTGTTTGCCGCGAATTTTTGCCTTTAAATTTAGGTGCAAATTTGTGCGTAAAATTTG
>CAVJSG010000060.1:4043-10575 GCA_963651895.1 Campylobacteraceae bacterium | reverse complement strand
TCATCTTTACCAAATAATTTTGCTTCAAAACTCTTTTTTGGTTTTTTTGTAGATTTTTATCGAGCAAAGAAAAAAGCTGTTTTTTGAGCGAAAGCACTAAATTTGGGCTTTTGGCGCGGTTTAAAAAGCCCAAATTTATCTTGCAAAGGCAGAGTAAAAACTCGCTTTCATTCGCAAGCCTTTTTAGCCTATTTGAGTGGGCAAAAAGCTCTCGCACTAGCGCATTTTCAATGCCTTGTTCCTCCAAAACCGCCTGCAAACTCGCCTTATCCTTAAAGCAAATTTCATCGCAACACTCCAAAAAAAGCGTTTTAAATTTAGGATTTTCACACAAAAAAAGCAGGGCTTGAAGCTCTGTCAAATCGCTATTTGCAGCCTTTTTCGTGTTTGGAAATTCGCGCAAAAACTCGCCTTGGATTTGGGGGCTAAATTTCGCCTTGCGCGAGAGTTTCACAAAGCTCGTATCCACGCCCAAAAGCTGTGCCACAAGGCTTTCATAGCCCTGCGCCACTAGCGGTTCGAGGGCAAAGGTGTATTTTTGCACGGCTTCAAGCGCCTTTTGCTTATCAAGCGGCGTTTGCAAGGCTTTGTCGCGCAAAAGCCCCCTTATGTAAAACTCCGCTAGCTCCACACCGCGCTCTAACGCCTCAAAAAGCTGCTTTGAAAGCCCCGCCGCGACTAGCTCAGCCGCGTCCTTGCCGCCTTGCAAGGCGATTACCTTGCCGTCTATTTTATGCGTGCTTAGCAAAAACGCCGAGCGCATAGCGGCGTTAAAGCCCGCGCTGTCGCTATCAAAGCACAAAATCACCCTCGCCTCGTAGCGTTTTATGAGGGGCAAATGCTGCTCGGTTAGAGCAGTGCCAAGCACCGCCACAGCGTTGTTTAGCCCTGCTTTGTGAAAGGCGATGGCATCCATATAACCCTCGCAAACTATCATCTCCCTTTGCTTTGCGATACTTTCCTTTGCTAAATTTATGCCGTAAAACACGCGCGATTTGTCGAAAATGCGGCACTGCGGAGAATTTACATATTTTGCCTTGTTTTCAGCGTCTAGCGTGCGTCCGCCAAAGCCTATCAAAAGTCCCTTGTAGTCGTAAATGGGAAAGCTTATGCGGTTGATAAAGCTTGCGTAGCAGCCCTTGAATTCGCTTGTGGGCGAGTTTGAGAGTGAATTTGCAGCTGAATTTGGGCTTGAATTTGCAAAAGAATTCACGCTCGAATTTGTAGCGGAATTTACACTTGAATTTGCGGCAAAATTTGCGTGTGAATTCGCAGCAAAATTCGCTCCCCCAAAGCCCCTTTCTCGCTCATTTTGCTCCGCGCTAAACTTCACAGCACCGCATTCTAGGGCGTTTTGGCGGCTGATTTTTTCGTTGTGAAGTAGCCTCAAAGTCTCATTTGAACTTGGGGCAAATCCTAGCTCAAATTTGCGAATGTCCTCATCGCTCAAAGCCCTATCATAAAGGTATTTGAGCGCGTTTTGATGCTTGCTTAAATTTTGTTTGTAAAAGGCATTTAAAAGCGGCAAAACCTCGTAAATTTCACGACTTGTCGCATTTTTCGTGCTAGTGTAATTTAAAGTGAAATTGCAGTAGCTCGCCACGCGCTCGACAGCCTCGCCAAAGCCCACGCGCTCGAATTCCTGCACGAATTTAAACACATCGCCGCCGGCTTTGCACGCAAAGCAGTGGTAAAAGCCCTTCACGGCGTTGATGCTCATACTCGGGTTTTTGTCATCGTGGAAGGGGCAAACGCACACGAACGCCGAGCCGCTCTTTTTTACCTCGACATAATGCTCGATGACGCTCACAATGTCGGCTCTTTGGCGCAGGTCCTCTATGCTTTTGGCTTCTATAATCACGCTTTGTCCTTATTTTTAATGCCCTTAATGGCTTTTGGCGGGGCTTTGGGCGAATTTCATTTTGAAAAATGCTTGAAATTTGGCATTTTGTGTGAATTTTATTTTAAAAAAGGCTTTAAATTTAGCATTTTGAGCGAATTTAATTTTTTTAAAGTGTTTAAAATTCACGCCCTGACCCCTATGAAAGCAACATAATATCCACTAGCTCGCCATCCGCGATATTTAGCCTCTCTTTTGGCACTAGCATTAGGGCTGCTTTGTGGTTTAGATTGCCGATAATCGCGCTAGAACCTTGCTTTTTGCCGCTTAAATTCACGCAAACTCTGCCGTTTTCGCACTCTACATTGCAGGCGATGAACTCAAAATAGGGCGATTTTTTCGCGTAAGCCCCCCTTAAAAACGCCTTTATCACATAGTCTTTTGGTTGCAAAAGCCACGCGTTTAGGATTTCGCGCGCATAAAGGTGAAAGGCAACCATTGAGGAGTAGGGAAAGCCGGGGAAGGCTAGGATGAACTTTTTGCCGCTTTTGGCGATTTTTATGTGCCGTCCGGGCTTTATGTCAAGCTTGTCGATGATGAGTTCGTAGTCGCAAATGGCGGTTTTTAGGTAGTCAAAGTCGCCCATAGACACGCCGCCTGTGGTGATTAGGACATCGCAGCACTCTAACGCGTTTGCAAGTGCCTTTTTTACGGCGTTTCGCTCGTCTTTAAGCAGCGGAAACACCACAGCCCTTGCCCCAAAACTACGCGCGAGTGCGGCGATGGCTATGTGGTTGGACGAGCGGATTTGCGCTGGTGTCTGCGGCACTTCTCCCAAGTCTTTGAGCTCATCGCCACTGCTCAAAACGCCTATGGTAGGTCGTGCGAACACGCTTATGTGAAAGCAGCCAAGCTCGGCAAGCAGGGCGATTTCGCTAAATCCAAGCTTCGCGCCCTTTTTTAGCAAAATTTCGCCCCTTTTGTAACTCTCGCCCACAGCCCGCACGGCGTGATTTTGCGGGACTTTTTGCTTTATGATGAGGGTTGGATTTTGTGAATTTTCTTGCAAATTTGCTGAATTTTTGGGCGAATTTTGTGAATTTTTGCCATTTTCAATCTCTGCTACGCCCACAATCTCCACATTCTCCACAGGCACAAGGGTGTCTAGCCCCGCACTCATCAATGCCCCCGTCATCGTTTTGACACACTCGCCAGATTTTGGGCTGAATTTAAAATCGCTGCCAGCCCCCATAGAACCGATGATTGTAAGGGGTGAGTCTTGCTCGCTAAAACGCACCGCGTAGCCGTCCATTGACGCCGTAGCAAAGGCGGGGTAGTCATTTGGCGCGGCTATGTCCTCAGCCAAAATGCGCCCCAAGCACGCTGTGATGGCGATTTTCTCAACCCTTTCATAAGGCGCGACATTTGCTAGCAAAATTTCAAGCCCCTTTTCATAGGACATCAAAGCCATTTTTCACCCCAAAAGTCCCGCGCCGCCGAGCTTTGTGGAGCGTTCTAGCGCGTAAATTTTCGCCCCATTTTTCACATCGTATTTCCAAATGGGCGCGTTCGCCTTGAAATCCTCGACAAAATCGCTTATGAGAGCCAGCGCGAGCTTCCTTTGCTTGCTCGCCACGCCCGCAAAATAGCTGCTTTGATGAATTTTCACCTCGCCGCGAGCGTGCGCAAAGCACAGCCACGCCTTGTGTGGCGCGACTTTTTCGCACCATTTTTCAAACCAAGCCCCCAGCAGTTCATCGCAAATGTCAAAGTGCAGTGCGCTAACGCCGTTTTCAGCGCGCACTATGCCGCAAAAAGTGATGAAAGCGCCTAAATTCTCGCCCCTCAAACGCTCAAACCACGAGCTGTAAATGCTTGGGACATCTAAAGCCCCCTCGTAAAGCTCGAAAAAGCCCATTTCAGCCCCCACTCACAGGCGGCAAAAGCGTGATTTTATCGCCATCTTTTAGCGGCGTATCAAGGCTAGTGGCGATGACGCCATTTACCGCCACCGCACAAAGCCCCAGCCACTCTTTGAGGCTCGCATCCTGCTGTAAGTGCGTTTTTAGCTCACTTAGCGAGCTTACATCAAGCTCTAAGCCCGCTTTATCAATGGGTCCAAGGAATTCGATTTTTACCATAAATTTCCCCTTTTGCGTGAATTTTTTGTGGATTTTACCCAAAATTTGCAAATTTCACGCAAAATTTAGGCTTGTAGTTTTTTGATTTCGGCGATGACGATTTGGGGCTTTAAATCTCGCATACAAGCGTGGTGTTTTAGGGGGCAGACGCGCTTCATACAGGGCATACAAGGCAAATTTAAATGCACGATTTTCGCGCGATGGTTGCGCCAGGGGCTAGTTTGCGCAAAGCGAGTGGATCCAAACACCGCAATGGTGGGCGTTTTGTAAAAGGCAGCTATGTGCATCGCCCCGCTGTCGTTGCTTACAAAGATATCAAGTGCTGAGATGAGCGAGCAGAGCTCACTTAGGCTTGTTTTAGCGCAAAGATTGTGCGCTTTTACGCCATTTTGAGCCAAATTTCGCTCGATAAAGTCGCAAATTTGGGCTTCATCTTGCACGCCAAAAATCAAAATCTCGTGCGTGCCGCTAAATGCGAGGGCGACTTGCGCGAAATATTCCTTTTCCCAGCACTTTGCCAGCCCATACTTCGCCCCAGCGTTGATACCAAGCCACTTTTTCTCATTTGATAGCGCTAATTTTCCCATCAGTGCTTGCTTTGCGCCGCACGAGAGTGTGCTAAAAGGCAGCACAGGCAAGAAAAGCTCATTACTTGTCGCCTTTACGCCAAGCGAATTCTCCGCGAAAGCAAGGTATTTTAGGACTTGGTGCGCATTTTTATTTTGCCTTTTATCAAAGCAAAATTTGCGCTTTGCCCTTAAAAAAAACAGCAAAATCCTCGCCGAAAACGCCGAACGAAAGGAAAAAGCGCACTCAAACGCGCCCAAATTTTTTGCCATTTTTCGCAACTTTAAAAGGCGTTTAAAAGGCGCGAGAAAGCCCTTTTCTTTGGGGGTTTGAATTATAAATTTAAAGCTAAAATTCTCGTCATTTTTAAAAACTTCGCTTTCATCAACTTCTTTAAGCCCCTTAAAAAGCTCGCAGGCCACAAATGAGCCATAAAGCGTGAATTCTGCGTGCTTTACGGGGGGTTGCGCGGCTTTTACTTTTGATAAATTTGCTGAATTTTGTGAATTTTTTGGGGTTTTATCATTTTGCAAATGCGCTAAATTTTCTTGCCCTACAAGTTGCTCAAAATGCTTAAAAATCAGCCTCAAAGCCGCACTTGCCATCACGGTGTCGCCCAGCCAAGTGGGGAGATTTATAAAGATTTTCATCATTGCCCTTTGTTTTAGGGACTTCGAGCCCCTGTCCGCCCATAAATTTTTCATAATCATAGCAAAAGTTTGCGTAAATTTGCTATAATTAAGCCTTAAAAATTTCAAAAGGCAAAGGCGTGAAAAACCCTAAATTTTCCATCATCATCCCTGTTTATAAGGTCGAAAAATTTGTGGCGCTGGCGGTTGAGAGTGCCATAAATCAAAGCTTTGAGGATATCGAAATCATCTGCGTGGATGATTGCGGCGGGGACAAAAGTATGGACATAGTGCGTGAATTTGCCGCGCGAGATGAGCGCATAAAAATAGTGCAAAATCCGCAAAATCTCGGCACTTACGCCACGCGAAACAACGGCGCACTCGCTGCTAGTGGGGAGTATTTGTTTTTCCTTGACAGCGATGATTTTTTACACAAAAACGCGTGCCTTAAATGCTTTGAGCTTTTGCAAGGCTATGAGAGTGGGGGCAACGCCACGCAAAACGCTGACAAAAATTCAGCCCAAACCCCCGCCAAAGCCCAAAACCGCGATGAAAAAGCCCCCAAAATCGACTTCATAATGTTCAACCTACTCGCCCAAGAGTGCAAAGACGGGGCTTTCGTCCCACGCAGAGTCGCAAAAAACTCGCAAATCATCAGCGTGCGTGAATTTGAGGGCTTATATTTTGGCGAGGACTCGAATTTTTACAGCATTTGGACGAAATGCGTGCGCAAAGAAAGCTACCTCAAAGCCCTAGAATTTGCAAATGTCGCGGATAAAATCCTAATCGCTGAGGACATACTCGCCTCGGCTGCGATTTTGGGCGTAAGCGAGCGCGTAGCACTGCTGGACGAGGCTTTGTATCACTACTGCTTTAATGAAAGCTCGGCTACAAGGGCTGCGGAGAAAAAGCAAGAGCGCGCGGATGGCGTAGAGTGCGTCATCTCGCACCTCAAACGCCTTGCCAAAGGGCGCGACAAGGCTTATGAGATTTTTATGCAGGGCTTGATTTTGGTGCTGCGATGGCACATACTTGGCAACGAGATGCAGCCGCTTTTGGATTTATACCGCGTGCGGCTTGAAAGTGGCTGTCCCAAATTCATCGCGCGTGGGCTTTTGTCCTTGGGCAAAAGGCGGCTTTTAAAGGGGCAGGACAAGGCTATAAAAAGGCGTTTGCGTGAATTTGTGGAGGAAAATAAAAATGTGTTTGTGGGGTAAATTTTAATTTTTGGCGAAATTTTTGGGTGAATTTTTTCAAAGCGTGCAAAATCGCTTAAAATGTGTCATTGCGAGCAAAAATGAGCGTGAGTGAGTTTTTGCGTGGCAATCCATTGTTTAAAAAGCTGTCGTCTTTGC
>CAVJSG010000060.1:0-4033 GCA_963651895.1 Campylobacteraceae bacterium | reverse complement strand
AGTGCAAAAATTCACAAATTTGCCAAAATCAAAGTGAAAATTCACGCTTTTTAATGCTAAAATTCACAAATTCAAATCCAAATCTCACTCCAAAACCACGCCCTCATTCAAAACCACCTCGCCGATGATGAAAGCGTCTGAATTTTCAAGCACTGCGCTGACATTTTCACTCGAAACCACCAGCACCAAGCCCACGCCCATATTAAAGCTGCGATACATTTCATTTTCGCTAACGCACTCGCCGATTTTGTAAAAGATTTCAGGCGTTTTGAGATGGTGTTTGCGAATCACCGCGCCCAGCCCGCGTGGGAAAACGCGCGGCAAATTCTCCACTAGCCCGCCGCCGGTAATGTGCGCTAGGGCGTTTATGTAGGGTTTGAGGCGCAAAAAGTCCTGCACATAGAGTCTCGTGGGGGTTAAGAGCGTGTCAATGAGTGAATTTCCCGCGATTTTATCATCAAATTTGAGCTTCATTTCCTCAAAAAGCACCTTTCTAGCGAGCGAAAAGCCGTTTGAATGAAGCCCAGAACTTGGCAGTGCTAGCAGCAAATCGCCATTTTTTACGAATTTTCGTCTGTCAATCTCGCCCTTTTCTGCGATGCCCACGGCAAAGCCTGCCAAATCAAAGTCCTTGTTTGCATACATTGAGGGCATTTCTGCCGTTTCGCCGCCTATTAAAGCGCACTCACAAGCCTTACAAGCCCTTGCGATGCCAGCCACTACGGCTTTGGCGACTTCTATGTCGAGGTGCGCTGTGGCGAAATAGTCCAAAAAAAACAGCGGTTTTGCGAAGTTGCAGATTAAGTCATTCACGCACATTGCGACTAAATCCTGCCCTATGTCGCCGAACCTCGCGGCGTCTATGGCTAGCCGGAGCTTGGTGCCTACGCCGTCTGTGGCTGCCAAAAGCACGGGCTTTTCGTAGCCAGCAGGCAGCTCAAACGCCCCAGAAAACGAGCCTATGCCGCCCAAAACGCTCGGCGTAAAAGTAGTGGCGACTATGGGCGAGATGGCGCGCACAAAGGCGTTGCCAGCGTCTATGCTCACCCCCGCGTCCTCGTAGCTTATCATTTGCCATCCTTAAAAATTTTTCGCTATTATAGCCCAAATTCTTTCAAAAAAGGTTGCGATGAAAAGGGTGTTTTTCGTAACAGGCTGCATAGCAAGTGGCAAATCTCACTTTATGCAAAGCGCGGAAAAATCAGGCTTTGCGTGCCTTAGCGCGGATGAAATCGCTCATCAAATTTTGGCGCAAAATTCGGTGCAAATTGCTGAATTTTTGGGCGATTCTAGCTTTTTGGAAAATGGCAAAATAAACAGAAAAAAACTCGGCAGCCTCGTTTTTAATGATAAGGCTTTGCGAAAAAAACTTGAAAATTTTATGCACCCCAAAATCCGTAGCGAGATAATGGGGCAAATTTCAAAGGCTCGCGGCGTGATTTTCGTGGAGTTGCCGCTGTTTTTTGAGAGTGGGGCTTATGCGAATTTAGGCGAGGTAATTCTCATCTACGCCCCAAAAGAGCAGTGTTTGCGCCGCCTAATGAAACGAAACGATTTAAGCGAATTTGAAGCAGCACAAAGACTAAATTCGCAAATGGACATAGAGAAAAAAAGGGCTTTGGCGGACATCATCATCGAAAATTCAGGCTCGCAGGGCGAATTTGAGGCAAGATGCGAGGAATTTTTGAAAAATTTGTGAATTTTGCTAAATTTTTGCAAAATCAAAGCGCAAATTTGGACTTTGTTTCGTTAAAATTTGAACTAAAAGGTTAAAAAATTGGTGTAAAATGCCTTGACAAAGGGGGCGAAAATGAGCTTTTACAAATACTGCGCCAGCGGCAATGACTTCATCATTTACGCTGATGAGGGGCGCGCAAACAGAAGCGAGCTAGCCAAAGTGCTATGCGATAGGCACAGCGGCATAGGCGCGGATGGGCTAATCACTATTTTACCGAGCGCAGAGTGGGATTTTGAGTGGGATTTTTACAACTGCGATGGCAGCACGCCTGCTATGTGCGGCAACGGAGCGCGGGCGGCGGCGCATTTTGCTGTGAATTTTTTGGGCAAAAATTCGCACTTAACTTTCCTCACAAAAGCCGGCAAAATCGCCGCTAGCGTGGATGGCGAGCTTGTGGAGATAAGCCTAGGCGAGGTTAGGGACGAAAAAGTGCCACTTGAAATCGAGGGCAGGGCTTGGCAGGGCTGCGATACGGGCGTGCCGCACTTAGTGCATTTTTGCGAAAATGATGAGGAATTTGCGAATTTCGATTTAAAAATGTGCAAATTTTTGAGAGACAAATTCAATTCTAATATAAATTTTGCCCAAATTTTAAGCCCCACGCATTTGAGGGTGCGCACCTTTGAACGCGGCGTGGAGGACGAGACGCTAGCTTGTGGGACGGGGATGGCGGCGTGCTTTTATCTAGCGCACAAAAATTCGCTTTTGCAAAACGCTGCCAAAGTCCAGCCAGCAAGCGGCGAGGAACTATTTTTGCGCTATGAGGGTGGCAGACTTTATTTCAAGGGGCGAGTGAGGTGCTGTTTTGAGGCGAATTATCATTTTTCTTAGCCTTTTTGTGCCGCTTTTTTTGCAGGGCATCGAGGGGGGCTTTGATGAGGATTATTACAAGCTCTCAATGGCTGAAAAACGCAAGGTTTTTGCCCAAAAAATAAACGCAATGCTCGACATAGCCTTTGAAAAGGTGTTAAAAGAGCGTGAATTTGCCCTAAATTTCATAGCCCAAGGTGCTAGGGAAGGGTATAGAAATTTAGACTCCGCGGGGCTTGAAAGGCTTGTTGAAATTCAGCAAAAATACCGCATAAAAAACCTTTTTGATAGTAAGGCTTATCAAAAAAAAATCGACACCATCCCAAAATCGCTTGGCATAGCACAAGCTATGGTAGAAAGTGCGACAGGCACGAGTCGTTTCACGCGCGAGGCTAACAATCTTTTTGGCGAATGGACCTTTAAGGGCAAGGGGCTAGTGCCAAAGCAGCGTCCAAAGGGCAAGACACACAAAGTGAGAATCTTTAACAATTTGCAAGAGAGCGTGGAGTCCTATCTGCTAAACCTCAACAGCAACCACGCTTACGAGGATTTGCGCACATTAAGGGCGAAGCACCGCGCCTCTGGCAAGGCTTTGAGCGGCTTTGAGGCGGCGGCGACTATGAAAAACTACGCCGCCATAAAGGAAAAATATGTGAAAATGCTGCGAAGTGTTATCACTAAAAATGATTTGGGGAGGTTTGATGAGTGAAATGATGAATAAAGGGGGGTTAAAAATAAAGTATTGAAATTTATTTGTTTGTCATTGCGAGGTGCGGAACACTCCAAAGCAAAAAGGGTTGCATTTTTGGCGTTTCTTATTTAAAATGCTTTTCAAAAAAATGATAAATTCCACAGCTTTTTGCAGTGTGGATTTGTTACTGTGCAAATCGGTGCTTCGCAGACACCTTGACTTCGTCAAGGCTCGCAATGACAATTTATTCGCATTTTCGCGCACCTTAAAACTCTCTCGCCAAACGCCTACAAATCGTCTAAATTTCACCACTTTTTCATAAAAAACAGCCAAAAATTTCAAAAAAATTCAAATTTTCTCCCACTCATTTAGTATTTTTTCAAAGCCCTATTTTGTGGGCGTTGTAGAAAAAATATAATGAAAAATTCACGCCTTGCGCCCCCTTGACGGCGTTTTTTTTGTTACAATCGCGCTTTATTTTAATTTAAGGAGTCTCTTATGAGAGCAAACAAAATCGCATTGAGCCTCGCATTAGCTGGGCTTTTGGGCGCTAGCGGTGCGCTAGCTGAGTCAAGTGCTGGATTTGTGGGGCTTCAAGGCAACACAGGCTTTGGCGGACACACCACAAAGGTCGAAACCGCCACCGCAAATTTGGGCGAAATTTAAATTTAAAGCAAAATTTCGAGTGGAAATTTGAGTTGAATTTGCCTAAATTTTTTGAATTTAGGCGGATTTTTTGGAAGTTTAAATTTGCTTTGAATTTAAGCAAAATTCAAAGAAAAATTTGAGTGAAA
>CAVJSG010000059.1:4639-10587 GCA_963651895.1 Campylobacteraceae bacterium | reverse complement strand
CGTTAAATGTTCCCTTTGTGGAATTTATAGTGCCGTAGTGGTTAAATTTATAGCTAGTGCGAAATGGCGTAAAATTAACTATGCCATCATTTGTAAAAGTAGAGTAATTACCGACCCAATAATTAAAAGTAGCCGTGCCATTGTTTGTAAAAACCGCATTTGTTGCAGAACCATCACTTTTGCCGTTGTTAAAATAGCTGTTAAATGTAGCCGTAGCATTTGCTGAATTTGTGAAAGTGCCGTGATTAGCAACCCGGCTTTCAAAATCAGCTGTATTATTATTTGTAAAATTCGCCCCAGAGTAATTATCAACAAGAGTATTATTATTAAAAGTAGCCGTGCCATTGTTTGTAAAAACCGCATTTGTTGCAGAACCATCGCTTTTGCCGTTGTGAAAATCGTAGTTAAATGTAGCCGTAGCATTTTTTGAATTTGTGAAAGTGCCGTGATTACTAACCCCAGCTAAATCAGCTATATAGTTATTTGTAAAACTCGCCCCAGAGTAATTATAAACTCTCCGCTCAATAAAAAAAGTAGCCGTGCCATTGTTTGTAAAAACCGCATTTGCAGAACCATCGCTTTTGCCGTTGTAAAAAATGTAGTTAAATGTAGCCGTAGCATTTTTTGAATTTGTGAAAGTGCCGTAATTTTTGAATTCAACATTAAAATTCGCACTATTGTTGAAATTCATCTCGCCATTGTTTGTAAGGCTTTTTATGCCCCTTTTCGTATCCGCATTAAAAGTCGCCACGCCGTTAAAACTCGCCACGCTACTAGCCGTGTTTGTAAAAGTCCCATTATTTGTGAAATTTCCTGTGAATTTCACATTGCCTTTATTTATAAAACTCGCACCGCTGACATTTGTCAAAGCACTATTAAAGGTAACTATATCCTCACTTGCCCCAGCTAAAATGTTTATCTGCGAACCTGAATTTGTTGTGATTGTGTCGTTAAATGTTCCCTTTGTGGAGTTGATAGTGCCGTAGTTGTTAAATTCGTAGATAATAGATGATGGTGTAAAATTAACCACACCATCATTTGTAAATGTCGCCCCAGAGTAATTATTAACATCGCCTTTAAAAGTAGCCGTGCCATCATTTGTAAAAGTCGCATTTGTTGCAGAACCATTGCTTTTGCCGTTGTAAAAAGCGTGGTTAAATGTAACCGTAGCATTTTTTGAATTTGTGAAAGTGCCATAATTACTAGTCGAGTATTTATTAATAGCTGTGCTGTTGTTTGTGAAAGTGCCGTAATTTTTGAATTCAACATTAAAATTCGCACCATTGTTAAAAATCATATCGCCATTATTTGTAAGGCTTTTTATTGTCGTATTCGCGTTAAAAGTCGCCAAGCCGTTAAAACTCGCCACGCTACTAGCCGCATTTGTGAAAGCCCCATTATTTGCAAAATCACTCGCAAATTTCACATTTCCTTTATTTGTAAAACTCGCCCCTATAACATTTATCAAAGCACTATTAAAGGTAACTATATCCCCACTTGCCCCAGCTAAAATGTTTATCTGCGAACCTGAATTTGTTGTGATTGTGCCGTTAAATGTTCCCTTTGTGGAATTTATAGTGCCGTAGTTGTTAAAAGTATAGCTAGTAGATAATGGCGTAAAATTAACCACACCATCATTTGTAAATGTAGCCCCAACATAATTATAAATAGACTGATTAGCATTAAAAGTAGCCGTGCCATCATTTGTAAAAACCGCATTTGCAGAACCATCGATTTGTCCGTTGATAAAATTGTTGTTAAATGTAACCGCAGCATTTTTTGAATTTGTGAAAGTGCCGTAATTATAATTAAGAATCGAATAACCATATAAGTTAAAATAAGCCTTGCCGTTGTTTATAAAACTCGCCCCAGAGCTATTATAAACCGCATTATTAAAATTAGCCGTGCCGTTGTTTGTAAAAACCGCATTTGCAGAATTATATCTGGTGCCGTTTCTAAAATAGTAGAAAAATGTAGTAGTCCCACTAGTGTTTATGGTGCTGTAATTAGTTATCGCATCGGTAATTGTTTGATTGCTGTAAGTTGTCGGAGTGGTAATATCCAAACCCCAAGCAGGATTTGGGCTAAAACAAAGGACAGCGAACGCTAACGAGAGAGAGAGAGAGAGAGAGAGACGAACCCCCGCACTCGCGGCATCTTTTGCCGTTTTCGCCACCCCACGCACGACTTTTTGCCCTTGCACTTTGAGTGCCTTTTTGAGTGCCTTGAATTTTGTTGTCATAGCTTTTCCTTTTTGCAGTAGTTTTAAACCGACTTAACTTTAAATCGGTAAATTTCAAAACATTTTAGCACACTTTGCTTAAAATGCAGCAAAAATTTGCAAAAAAAATTTGTGAATTTTTCCAAATTTCCCCAAAAACTTCACAAATTTTTCTTTAAAAATTCACCCAAATCGCAAATTTTAAGCGTTTTTTCGTCCTTTGTTTCTAAATTTTTGTAAAAAATGCTGTCGCTTTTCGCCTCGTTTTCGCCCACGCACAAAAACGCCAGCGCACCGCTAGTATCGGCGGCGTTTAGGTGCTTGGCAAGCTTTTTTGCCTCATAGCTTAAATTCACGCAAAAATCCTTGCGAAGTGCTGTGGCAAGGGCGAAAGCGTCCTTTAAATAAAGCTCATCCAAAACGCAAAGATAAACGCCCTTTCGCTGCTGCCTTTGCTCGTGCTGCGCTAAAATCGCCATCAAACGCTCGATGCCAAGCGCAAAGCCCACGCCATAACCCTTTTTGCCGCCCAAAAACTCGATAAGCCTGTCATAGCGCCCGCCGCCCGCCACAGCAGCCTTTGCGCCGATTTCATCGCTCTCAAATTCAAAAGCCGTTTTGGAGTAATAATCAAGCCCCCGCACCAGCCTGTCATCGCAGACAAAGTTTTGCCCAGCCCCTTGCAGTAGGGCTTGCAACAGCTCAAAGTCGCGCAAACACTCAGCGCACAGGCACTCGCGCATAGTGGGTGCGTTTTTAAGCAAAATTTGGCAATGTTCGTTTTTGCAGTCTAACATTCTTATAGGATTAAGCTCTTTTCGCCTTTTGCAGTCCTCGCAAAAGCTCTTTTGCTCGGCGTTTTCGGCGATTTTGTCGCTAGAATGCGTGAATTTTTCATTAAAATTCACGCCTTTTGCTGAATTTTCTACAAATTCAAGGAATTTTTCGCGGAATTTTGGTGAGCATTTCTCGCAGCCTAGTGAATTTATCTTTAAATTCGCGCAAACGCCCAAATTTTCAAGTATTTGCGCGAGCATTAAAATCAGCGTTGCGTCCTCAAAAACGCTTTTTTCGCCAAAACTCTCCACGCCAAATTGATGAAATTCGCGCAGCCGCCCTTTTTGCGGGCGTTCGTAGCGAAACATTGAGCCGTGATAAAACCAGCGTTTGAGGGCACTCATTTTGTCGAATTTATGTTCGATATAGGCGCGAACGGCTCCGGCGGTGCCCTCAGGGCGCAGACACACGGCATTTTCGCCCTTGTCGATGAACTCATACATTTCCTTGCCCACTATATCGCTACTCTCCCCAACACTACGCCTGAAAAGTGCCGAGAATTCAAGGTGCGGCGTATTTATAAACTCAAAGCCGTAGTTTTTCGCCACGCTCTCGCAAACGCTGATAATGCGCTCGTAAGCCCTAGCCTCCGCGCCTAGCACATCTTTTATGCCCTTTAAAGCACTAATCATCGATGAATTCCTTTATTTTTTCGTGCAAAACGCCCACGCCCTCGCTCGCATCAAGGCTTAACACCCTTAAATTCAGCCTTTTTTGCAAGCTTTGCAGGCATTTTTCAAGCTCATTTTGCACGCTGAGAAAATACCCCACGCCTCTTTTTTCTATCTTGTCAAGTCCCTTTTTAGCGAACCTCTCACGGATTAAACCCTCGCTAGCCCTTAAAAATACACACTTTTGTGGAAAAAATGCGTTTAAGGCAAAGGAATTTAGGCTCAAAAGCGTGTCAAATTCAAAGGCATTGTTTGCGTAGGCTATGCCTGAGATGAAACTTCTATCTGAAATAATGAGTTTATGGGCGTTTGCGCGTAAAATTTGCTCATAATGCTCCGCCCTGTCGGCTAAAAAGAGCAAAACTTCCGCCCTTTTGCTGAAATTCCCGCCCTTTTCTAGCAAAATTTCGCGCAAATTCTCGCCCAAAGGGGTCGCGCCCGGCTCGAAACTAAACACAGCGTCCTTGTAGTAGGCTTTTAAAAGCTCTATTTGCGTGCTTTTGCCCACGCCATCGACACCCTCAAACACTACATACATTTTTTGCTCGCTATTTCTTTGACGAATGGCACGATTTCGCGCGGCACAAGCCCGCTCACATCGCCGCCGTGCTGGGCTATGGAGCGCACAATGGAGCTTGAAATGAAAGCATTTTCAAGGCTTGGCATCAAAAAAATACTCTCAAAGTCCCGCCACAGCGCGTTATTAGAGTAGTTTAGTTGCAACTCATACTCAAAGTCGCTAACCGCCCTCAGCCCACGCACCACGGTGTTTATGCCCAAACTTCGCGCTAAATCCACGAGCAAATTATCAAATACCACAACCTCCACGCCCGCAAGCCCCTTTGTAGCGATGGTTGCGAGCTTTTTGCGTTTGCTGATGCTGAAAAATGGGCTTTTACTCTCATTCGTGGCGATGGCGACAACGACCCCATCAAAAAGCCGCAGCGCGCGTTTTATGACATCCAAATGCCCATTTGTGATGGGGTCAAAGGTGCCTGGGTATAAGCATTTCATCGTGTTTTGCTCCCGTTTTTTGCGTGAATTTTTTTTGTGTTTTGGGCGTAAATTTCGCCTCAAATTTGGGGCGAATTTTTGTGAATTTTTGCGTGAAATTCGCCCAAAAATTCACGCAAAATATAAATTTTTGCCGTAAATTTTTTGCAAAATAAAAAGCTAAATATAGCAAATTTTTGCTAAATTTCTAAGCAAATTTAGCGAATTTCGCCGCAAAATTTAGCGATTTTGCCTGTGCGGGGCGAAATTTTTAGCGAAATTTAAGATTTTTGTGTAAAATACGCTTTTATTTTGGGGCAGAAAATGAGTATGGGCGAGATTATTATCATTTTGATTGTCGCTGTTTTGGTGCTGGGACCTGATAAGCTGCCAAGCACGCTGGTGCAGGTTGCCAAGGTGCTAAAAGCGCTCAAAAAGCAGGTCGATGAGGCGCGCGAGAGCATAGAAAAAGAGGTGCGCATCAGCGAAATCAAAAAGGAAGCCGACAAATACAAGAACGAATTTAGCGAGTATAACGAAAACATACGCAAAAAGCTGAGTTTTGAGGAGTTTGATGAGCTGAAAAACTCGGTAAATAAGGGCGTGGAGGGGATTAAGGATAGCCTTACATTTGGGAATTCTAGTGGGAATTTGGCGGAAAATTCAGTGGATTCTAGCGAAAATTCGGCTAGCGGCTTGAATTCGGCGGCTGGGGTTTCAAAGGCTGAAAATGCTGGTGTGGCGGCGAATTCAGCCGAGAATTTGGATGAAAATTCAGCAAATTTGGCTGGGAGTGTGAATTCTAATTTAAATTTGGGCGAAAATTCCGCTGGAAATTCGGCTGGCGATTTAAAATCTAGCGAGAATTTAAATTCGGCTGAATTTAGCGAGAATTCAACCCAAAATTCAGCAAATTTGGCTGGGGGCGTGAATTCTACAAACGAAAACGCTGATTTTTCAACCCCAAACGGCAAGATAAGTAGGGCAAAGGCACAAATGCTGGGGCTTGACATATTAGAAAATTCTAGCGAATATAACGCGGATTTTGGGACGAGTGCTAAAAATTCAGCCGAAAATTCAGCCCCAAAAACGGCAAATTCTGCTTTTTTAAATTCAAACGAAAATTCGCCAAATTCCGTGAATTTAGGCGAAAATTTAGCGCAAAATTTAGCAAATTTAAGCCAAAATTCACTGAAAAATTCACGCACCGCCGCAAAATCTGCCAT
>CAVJSG010000059.1:0-4629 GCA_963651895.1 Campylobacteraceae bacterium | reverse complement strand
CCCCAAAACCACGCCAAATTCAAAAACCAAAACCGCAAATTCCACTAAAAATTCAACCGCAACGCAAAAAAATTCAACCAAAAGCACTAAAAATTCAACAAATTCAGCCCAAGTAAAAACCAAAAAATCCCCAAAAGCAGAAAAATCAAATGTTTGAAGAGTTACGCCCCCATTTAACCGAGCTTCGCAAGCGACTTTTTATAAGCGTGCTTTGCGTCATCGTGCTTTTCTTTGTGTGCCTTGCGTTTAGCGAGCATATTTTAGGGGCTTTGACGGCTCCGCTTAGGGCTGCACTGCCCGCATTTTCGAGCAAGGTTACCTTTGTGGAGCTCACCGAGCCCCTTTTTACCACGATGAAGGTGAGTTTTTTCGCGGGCTTCATCCTCGCCCTGCCCGTGATTTTCTGGCAGTTTTGGAAATTTGTCGCGCCGGGGCTTTACGACAACGAAAAGCGCCTAGTGGTGCCCTTCGTAGGCTCGGCGACCCTGATGTTCCTGCTTGGGGCGGGCTTTTGCTACTTCATCGTGGTGCCGATGGCGTTTGCCTTTCTCATAAATTTCGGCGCAAATGTGCAGGACTTGAACCCGCTAATCAGCATAGGCGCGTATGTGGGCTTTTTCATAAAGCTGATGATAGCCTTTGGGCTGGCGTTTGAGCTGCCCGTGCTGACCTTTTTCCTCGCAAAGCTGGGGCTCATCGATGATGCGTTCTTGCGCAGGCACTTTCGCGTGGCGGTTTTGCTCATTTTCATTTTCGCCGCGCTGATGACGCCGCCCGATGTCATCTCGCAGTTTTTGATGGCAGTGCCGCTGTGCCTATTGTATGGGCTTTCCATAATGATAGCCAAGAAAATAAACCCCGCCAAGGCTGAATTTGCCGATGCTTGATGAGGACTTAAAGCTTTCAAACTACGACTACACCTTGCCTAGCGAGTGCATTGCTATGCACCCTACCAAGCCCAAAGAAAACGCGAAACTTTTGGTTTTCGAGCGTGGCAAAGATAAGATTACGCACGCGAAATTTGGGGATATTTGTGAATTTTTGCCGCCCTGTGCTGTGGTTTTTAACGACACCAAAGTCATCAAAGCACGAATTTACGGGGTTAAAAGCAGTGGGGCAAGGTGCGAGCTACTATTTCACAAGGCTTTGAGCGAGTTTCGCTTTTTGGCACAAATCAAAGGGCGCGTGAAAAAGGGCGAGATTTTGCATTTTCAAAACGGCGTGAGTGCTGAAATTTTGGGCTTAAATGCGGATGGCACAAGGGAAATTCGTTTCTTTGAAAGCGAGAATTCACGGCTTTTAAACGCGGATGAGGTTCTAAAAATGCTTGAAAAAATCGGGCACATCCCACTACCTCCTTACATAAAAAGGGCGGACACGAAAGCCGATAACAGCGACTATCAAAGCATTTTTGCCAAGCATTTAGGTGCTGTGGCAGCCCCCACAGCGAGTTTGCATTTCTCAAAGCCCCTTATAAGCGAGCTTTCAAAGGCTCACGACATTTACACCCTCACGCTTCACATAGGTGCAGGCACTTTTAAGGGCGTGGAATGCGAGGACATAAGGCTTCACGCTATGCACGCTGAGCGCTATGCCCTAAATGACGAGCTTGCCGCGCTCATAAACAGCTCCAAGCCCCTGCTGGGCGTAGGCACGACAGCCACTCGCTGCATAGAAAACTACGCACGCACGAGGCTAAAACGCGGCGAATGCGAGCTTTTTTTACACCCCAAAAACCCGCCCATCCGCCAAAACTACCTTTTAACGAACTTTCATTTACCCAAATCCACGCTAATAATGCTAGTAGCGGCTTTTGTGGGACGCGCCAAAACGCTTGAACTCTACGAAATAGCCATCGCAAAGGGCTATAAATTCTACTCCTACGGAGACGCGATGTTGATTTTATAGGGGGTTGTGGAATTTTTTCTTTAAATTTAAGGGAATTTAAAGAAAAATTGTATTTTCGTCTTAAAAATTTACAAATTTTCTCAAATTTAAGGCAATTTCAGCGGGTTTTTTTGCCGCGAAAGAGCGTGTAAATCGCGCGTAGTGGTCCGTAAAGCATATAGGCGCTCACGCATACCAAAATGCTTTCAAGCGTGAAAAGATAGAGCATTGAGAACACTAGGATAAGCAGCACTAGGACTTTGAGCATATTTGCGCGGCGCAAATCGAGTTTTTTGAAGCTCGGGTAGCGGATGTTGCTCACCATAAGCAAGGCGAGGGCGAGTTGGGCGAGTAGTAGGGCTGGCTCGAAACCGCGTAAAAATGGGTATTTGGTGTAGGCGTAGGTGTAGATAGCGCTGATGACAGCGGCTGTGGGGATGGGTAGCCCTATGAAAACGCTTGGCTCGTAGGTGCCTGTGGTAACATTAAAGCGTGCAAGCCTTATGGCACCGAACACCACGAAAAAACCCGCGATGAGAGTGCCTAATTTTCCATACTCGTGCCCCAAGCACACATAGAAAAACACCGCCGGAGCGGCTCCAAAGGCGATTAAATCCGACAGGGAGTCGAATTCTACGCCGAATTTCGAGGTCGTGTGCGTAAGCCGCGCCACGCGCCCATCAAGCCCATCAAAAATCAGCGAGATGAAAATATAAAGCAGTGCGGCTAGGGGCTTGCCGTTTAGCGATGAAATGATGGATACCACGCCGCAAAAACAGCTCGCTGCCGTGAATAAATTTGGCAAGATATAGCTAATAGGGGGTTTGGAGTCTTTCATAGCGTGCCTTTATTTGAATTTTTAGGGGTTTTGGCTGAATTTTTGGGTTTTAAATTTGTGATTTTGGCTTTCGCGGTGCGTGAATTTGCGGTTTTCGCGGTTTTTGAATTCTTTGAATTTTTGCTCGAATTTTCCTTTAACTTTGCCTCGTTTTGTGAATTTTTGGGGATTGAATTTGATTTTTTGCCCCTTGGGGCTGAATTTTTAGTAGCTTTTGGAATTTTGGTTTTTAAATTTGCCTTGTCGCTTGAATTTTTAGGCACTGCCTTTGAATTTTTGCCTAAATTTTTAGTGGCTTTTGAATTTTTCGTGGCAATTTTTGGAATTTTTTTGCGGCTGTGCAAATACCCAAAAAGCGTGCCAGCCCTTAGCTCATCGCCTATGCTCACTAGCAAACGCGTGTCCTTTGGTAGCAGCAAAGCCACGCTTGAATTTAGGCTAAAACCCATTTGCGTGAGTGCTTCAAGCTCGCCCAAGCCCTCATAGAGCATTACTTTGCGCTCTAAACAGCCCGCACTTACGCGCACAGCGAGTCTTTGTGTGCCGTTTTGCCCTATTATAAGCACTCTCTCGTTTAAATTTGGTGCGTCAAAGCCCAAGAGTCCGTGCCTTGCGCGAATTTCTTTAACGCGCATTTTCGCAGGTGCGCGGATGACACCCTCGTCAAATAGGGCGTTTTTGATTAAAATTTCAACGCATTCGCCCAAATTTGCGTGATTTACGCTAGAAATTTGCTCTATGCGCCCACAAATAGGCGACATTATCGCGCCCTCATCCTCGCTAGGTGCGCTCACAACGCGGCTGCGGCAGATGAAAAGTGCGAGCAAAAGCGCGAAAAATAGAAACCACGAGAACCCAAAAAACACCCACACAAGCACCACTACAAGCGCGAAAAGCCCTAGTGGCAGCTGCGCGGCTTTGGCTAGGCTCATTTTGCCGCACTCTCTTTTTTAGCCCTAGTTTTGGGCTTTGGCTTCTCATCCTCTTGCAAGCGGCTTGGCATTTTGTGCTTTTTTTCAAAAGCCTCAATAATCTCGCGAACCTTCGCACCCTCGATGGTTTCCTCCTCGTAAAGTGCCTCTACCATAGTTTCTATCGCGCCTTTGTAGAGTTCAAGTGTCGCCAAAACGCCTTGATACCGCTCATCAAGCGTCTTTCGCACATATTCATCAAGCGCCTCGGCGGTTTTTTCCGAGTAGTCCTTAATGGTCTGCCCGCCGCCCAAAAAGATATTTCGCTGCTTTTCAAGCACCATAAGCCCGGCAATCTCGCTCATCCCATACATAGAAATCATCGCTTTTATGATGTCCGTGGCGCGCTCCAAGTCGTTGCTAGCCCCTGTGGAAATCTCGCCGATAAAAACCTGCTCAGCAGCCCGCCCGCCAAGCAAGACATCGACTTCTGCTAAAAGCTCGTGCTTTTGCATTAAGAATTTATTTTCCTCAGGGGTGTTTAGCGTGTAGCCAAGTGCGGCTAAGCCCCGCGGAATCACACTTACCTTGCTTACCTTTTTCGCGCCCTTTGTAGTTTCTGCGATTAAGGCGTGCCCGCACTCGTGGTAGGTTACGATTTTTTTCTCTTTTTCGTTTATACGGCGGGATTTTTTTTCAAGCCCCGCAATCGCCCTTTCTACCGCCTCTACCAAGTCTTTTTGCTCGACATATTTTTTGTTATCGCGCCCTGCTAAAAGCGCAGCTTCGTTTATAATGTTTGCCAAATCAGCCCCCGCAAGCCCTGCGGTAAGCCTTGCAATGTCTTCAACCTGCACCTCAGGCGAAATTTTCACATCTTTCATATGCACGCGCAAAATGTCGCAACGCCCCTTAAAATCAGGCTTATCCACAAGCACCTGCCTGTCAAAGCGCCCCGGGCGCAAAAGCGCGGCGTCTAAAATTTCAGGGCGG
>CAVJSG010000058.1:9993-10716 GCA_963651895.1 Campylobacteraceae bacterium | reverse complement strand
GTGCAAGGAAGTGCGCGTGTTTAACACCATTTGTGATGCGACTTTTAAGAACCAAGACGCCGTGCTAAAACTCGCGCGAAAGTGCGATGTGATGGTCATCGTGGGCGGCAAAAACTCCGCAAACACCAAGCAGCTCTACCTCATAGCCAAAAACGAGTGCGAAAACAGCCATCTCATCGAGACTGAAAGCGAGTTAGAGGCGGCGTGGTTCGTGGGCAAGGCGCATTGTGGAGTGAGTGCGGGGGCTAGCACGCCTGAGTGGGTTATAGAAAAAGTGGTGGCGAAAATTAAAGAATTTGCGTGAAATTTAGTGAATTTTGGGGTTGAATTTGTGAATTTGGGCTTGAATTTGGGGGAAATTTGCTAAAAATGTGAATTTTTGGGTTAAATTTTGTTAGAAATTTACAAAATTTATAAATTTTTAAGCGAAAATTAACAAAATTATGGCTATAATTTCAAACCTTTTTAAAAAATTCACAAAAGGGATGGATTTTGAAAGCTGTTTTAATAAACGCAAATAATGTCATAGGGCTTTTGTATAGCAGGGGCGAGGGTTACTCTCTCTCTCTCTCTCTCTCTCTCTCTCTCTCGTTTAGTGGGCGTTTTCTAAAAACTCGCTTAAAAAACATTTCAAAATCCTTTCCAAGTCAAAGTTCTTTTCTAAAATTCCCTAAAAATTCGCAAATTTTCGCGCATTTTTTTTAAAAAATTCACTCAAAAAGC
>CAVJSG010000058.1:4127-9983 GCA_963651895.1 Campylobacteraceae bacterium | reverse complement strand
GGGGCGCATTTTATCCAAATTTTCGCCCAAATTCACAAAATTTCACTCAAATTCTCACAAAAATTTCAACTTCTTTCAAAAAATTCAAATTCTCAAAAATTTCACAACTTTTCAAAAACCAAATTCAAATAAGGAGGAAAAATGAAAAAGCGAATTTTGGTTATCTGCCTATTTTTAGGCTCTTGCGGGGCTTTTGCTGAGCAAAGCGGTGCTTTCATCGGCATTGGCGTGGGTTTTCATAACGCAAAGCAAGAAATGTCAATTAAAATGACACATAACGCCACAGGTGTTGTGGTTAATGCCGACAGCAGCCAAAGCAAGAACGATGCGAATTTTGCGCTCATTTTGGGCTACAAAAATATGTTCAAGCCCCACTCTGGCGTGCGTTTTTACCTAAACTACGACCACAACTTGCTTGATATTATGCAAGAAAGTGGCGAGGTAAAGACGAAAAACTACAAAAATGTGGGGATAAATGGGGATTATCTCTATAATTTCAGCAATGCTTTCGGGCTTTTCGCGGGTGCGCATTTTGGGGCGATTTCGTGGGACAAGCAGCTGTGGAGTATCGCGCCAAACAAGGACAGCAGCTGGTTTGCGCACTTTGCCGTGCAGCTGGGCTTGCGCGGAGTTATCGGACGGCACTCGCTCGAACTTGGCGTGAAAGTTCCGCTTACTTCGATGAGCAAAATCTACACGAACCCCAACAGCACCGAGCTAAACAACGCTTACGCACAACAAGGGTTCAGTGCGACAGATTATAACACTATCATCGAAGTCAAACTCAAACAGCAATACAACGCGTTTTTGCGGTATGTTTTTAGCTTTTGAAGGGTGTGAATTTTTGAATTTTTTGGGGTTGAGTTTTAGAATTTGAATTTTTGGGCTTTTGACTTTTTTAGTTTATTTGGCGGAAGTTTGAAAAAAGCGTGAATTTTGGGGGGAATTTTGGGGCGAAAATTTGCACAAAAATTCACGCCTTTTGCCTAAATTTTAATGTAAATTCCGTAAATTCAGCTAAATTTCCAAAAATTCTTAAATCTCCGCGAAATTCCCATTTTCACGCACTTCGTAATGCTGAATTTTAAGCCATTTTTTGCTTAAATTCTCATCACTTTTAATTTTGATTTTGTTGTAAAACTCATCATAGCCCTCGTAAAAGCCGTCCTTAAAGCCCTCTACGAGCACGGTTAGCGGGGTTTTTTCGCGTGCGAGGCGCGAGCGAAAGGCGAAGTTGTTTTGCGCGACTATGGATTTTAGGGCGTTTAGGCGAGCCTTTGCCA
This sequence comes from Campylobacteraceae bacterium, assembly GCA_963651895.1. Taxonomy (GTDB): domain Bacteria; phylum Campylobacterota; class Campylobacteria; order Campylobacterales; family Campylobacteraceae; genus Campylobacter_D. Next base: position 8,700 of record CAVJSG010000058.1, on the reverse strand, counting down.
AAGCCCCATTTACCGCACCCTGCGCCGCTAAAAGCTGTGCCGAGTGCGTGCCACTGCGCGGCGAGAAAACAAAGCCGTGCAGGTGGGTGAGCTGAAATTTTTTGAAATTTTCCAAAGCCTCGTCCCAAATTTCAGCACTCTCCCCAGGATGAGCCACGATGAAGTCCGTTCCAAGCGCAAATCCCTTGCCACGAAGCAGCTCAAACAACGCTAAATCGTCCCTTGTGTGCGAACGGCGGCGCATTATACGCAGCATTTGCTCGCTCGTGTGCTGCAAGGCTATGTGCAAATGCCGCTCCAACCACGGCTCGCCTAAAATCTCTTTAAAGCCATCATCGATTTGAGCGGGCTCTAAGCTACCCAGCCTAATGCGGCGCACCCCATTTAGCGCACCAAGAGCCTGCAAAAGTCGCCCCAAGCCCGCTCCACTCGCGCTTTTGTAGCTGCCGATATTTGTGCCTGTTAGCACAAACTCGCTGTAACCACTATGAACTAGGGCTTTGACTTGCGCCACTACCTCGCTAAGTGGCGTGGAGCGGGACTTGCCGCGCACGGCAGGGATGATACAATAGGAACAGCCGAAGTCGCAGCCCTCTTGGATTTTCACAAAGGCTTTGGTGTGGGCATTAAAGCGCGCGACTCTGCCTGCATCCGTGAATTTTAAGTTGCCCGGCTCGTAAAATTTGCGCCCAGAGGCAAGCAGCTCGTTGATGGCGTGTTTTTTGCTAGCCCCCAAAACCCCAAAAACCGCTCCGCGCTCGTAAAGCTCCCTGCCCTGCGTGAGCGCACCGCAGCCTGTGAGCACCACACGCACACCCCTATTTTGCAGGGCTTTGATGTAGGTGCGCACGCCGCTATCCGCGCCGTTTGTTACTGTGCACGAATTCACCACCACCACAGACGCTGCGCTCTCGTCATTTGTGAGCTCGAAGTCCCGCACATAGCCCTTTAAAAGCTCGCTGTCGTAGATGTTTGTGCGACAACCAAAGGTTTTGAAAAAAATTTTTGGTTTTGGGGTAAATTTCGCCACAAATTCGCCTTAAAAATTCAGCCCAAAAACTGCTCTAACGCCGAAATAACCACCTCTTTGCTAATGTCATTTTTGATGATAGCCTTGCCGATGCCATCAAGTAGGACGAAATTTATCTTTGAATTCGCGCTTTTTTTGTCCAGCAAAAAGGCGTTGTAAAACTCATCCGCGTTGGCGATTTTATAGTGCGTGGGGAGTTTGAAACGCTCTAAAAGTGCCTTTATGCGTGCGTTTTCGTTTTGAGTGATGAGCCCAAGCCTTAGTGCAAGGGCGTTTGCCATTACTATGCCTATGGCGACTGCCTCGCCGTGCAAGTAGCGGCGGTAGTTTGTTTGATTTTCGATGATGTGAGCGAAACTGTGTCCGTAGTTTAAAAGCATTCTAAGCTGACTCTCACGCTCGTCAAGGCTGACAACACGCGCTTTGAGCTGCACGCTCTTTGTGATAAGCTGCCCCCACAGCTCTTTGCTGAGTGTGGCTTTGAGGAAAGCCCCTGCATCTAGGCTTTCGATGAGGGCTAGTGCCTCCTCGTCAAAGCAAGCTGCCATTTTGATAAATTCAGCCATACCTGCGGCGAGTTCGCGCTCGGGTAGGGTTTTGAGGAAGTCGCTCTCGCAATAAACCCCTTTGGGCTGGTAAAATGTGCCGATGAGATTCTTGCCAAAGCCGTTATTTACGCCTGTCTTGCCACCCACAGCCGCATCAACCATCGCTAAAAAGGTAGTCGGCACGCTCACAAAGTCGATGCCACGCTGGTAAATGCTCGCCGCAAAGCCCGCGATGTCCGTTACAACCCCGCCGCCTAGTGCTACGAGCGTGCTTTTGCGGTCGAGTTTGCTCACAAACATTTGATTTAGCACCTCTTCAAGCGTGGCAAGGCTCTTAAACTCCTCGCCGTCCTTGATGGTGATGATGAAAAGCTCGGTGCATTCGAGCTTTGAAAGCAGCGTTTTTAGGTGCAGCCCCGCGACCTTGGCGTTTGTCAGCACTGCCACCTTGCCCGCAAATTCGAGCTTTGAAAGCTCGTTGATATGGACTTTGTAGGAATTTTGCTCTAAATTTATGAGGATTTTCATCGCCCCGCCTTTGCCAAAATAAGCCACATTATAGCAAATTTTTGCTAAAATTTCGCCCAAATTTCAAAAAGGACAGCGCGAAAATGGACTTTAAAATCACCCACGAGGACGGCAACGCCCGAGTCTGCACTATAAAAACGGCACACTCCGCCTTTGAAACCCCTATTTTTATGCCTGTGGGCACAGCCGCAGCCGTCAAAAGCCTAGACGCAAGGGATTTAAGCGAAATTTTGGGCGCAAATATCGTCCTAGCAAACACCTACCACCTCTACTTGCGACCGGGTAGCGAAGTCGTGGCGAAACTCGGCGGATTGCACAGTTTCACGGGCTTTGATGGCTCGTTTTTAACGGACAGCGGAGGCTTTCAAGCCTTTTCTTTAAGCAAAAATTCAAAGCCCAATGAGAGCGGCATAGCGTTCAAAAGCCACATTGACGGGACTTTGCACTTTTTTACCCCCCAAAGCGTGCTAGACACTCAATACGCCCTAAACTCCGATATAATGATGATTTTGGACGATTTAGTGGCTTTGCCTGCCAAGCCTGAGCGCATAAATTTAAGCGTGCAAAGGACTATAAAATGGGCTCGCGAGGCTATAAATCATCATCAAAGCAAGCTTGCGCAGGGTGTGGGGCTAAATCAAAACATTTTTGGCATAGTGCAAGGCGGCACGGATGCGCACTTTCGCCGCATTTGCGCTGAGGCACTAAACGAGTTAAACTTCGATGGGCTCGCACTTGGCGGGCTTAGTGTGGGCGAGGAAAATCAAGCAATGTATGATACCATCGAGGCTACGCTGCCCTTTGTGCGCGCAAACCGCCCTAGATACTTGATGGGCGTGGGCACGCCTGAGGATTTAGTCGAGGGCGTGGGACGCGGCGTGGATATGTTTGACTGCGTGATGCCTACTCGCAATGCTCGCAACGGCACACTTTTCACAAAACGCGGGAAATTCAATGTTAGACGCGCCGAATTCATAAACGACAACGAACTCATCGAGCCCGGCTGCGGCTGCTACACCTGCAAACGCCACAGCAAGGGCTATTTAAACCACCTCTTCCGCGCCCACGAACTAACATTTTTTCGCCTCGCAAGCCTACACAATTTGCATTATTATTTAACGCTGATGAGCGACATACGAAACGCCATAAAAATGGGCAAATTTACTGAATTTAAGCGCGAATTTTACGCCTTGCGTGCTGAAAACTAGCCATTAAGTTCGTAAATTTCGCCCTATGAGATAGGTGCTTTAAATTTGCAAAATTTATCTTGCGATGGCAAAAACCCTCAAAAGCCTGAATTTAGGGGGCAAATTCTAATAAAGCTTTGTAAATTTTCGTAAAATTTTACGCAAAAATTTGCATCAAAAATGCGGATTTTTATAAGTAAATTTTAAGAAAATCGAAAACCATTACAAAAATTTGCAAATTTTTAAAGCATTTGGACGAAATTTAAATTTTTTCGCTACAATAGCGTTTTTGTTTTTCGCGCTGGTTTTTGGAAAATTTGCAAAATGTGCAAATTTTTGTAGGCAAAAAGCCGCGAAGTGCGAGAAATTCAATGTCTGCGCCCGTAGCTCAGCTGGATAGAGCATTTGATTGCGGTTCAAAAGGTCTGAGGTTCGAATCCTCTCGGGCGCGCCACTTTAAAGGGTTTTTGGCTCGCAAAGCGTGAATTTATCGCACTTTTGGGGGGCAAAATCCGCTCAAACTACCGAAAAAGCAGCATTATGAACCTACACGAAATTTTAGAAAAAACCAAAGGCGTGCGGCTTGTTGCGGCTAGCAAATATGTCGGTGCGCCCGAGATAGCGCGGCTGGCGCAGCTTGGCGTGAGCGAGTTTGGCGAAAATCAAGTCCAAGCACTGGCGCAAAAAAAGCAGATTTTAGAGGGCGACGAGGGCGCGTTAGACGGCGAAAATTCGGGCATTAGCGGCGAAAAAAGTGTTTTAAACAGCGAAAAACTAGACATTAAGTGGCATTTCATCGGCACTTTGCAAAGCAACAAAATCAACCTTCTCATCAAGCAAAAGCCTATTTTATGGCAATCCTGCAACAGCTTAAAGCTCGCAAACGCCGTCAATCAACGCCTAGACTACATCCTACCCACTCTGCTTGAAGTAAATACGGCAAATGAGGCAAGCAAAAGTGGCTTGGATAAAGGCGCGGCTGTGGATATCTACTTGCAAATACGCGAGCAGTGCGATAAAATCAAGCTTTGCGGAGTGATGAGCATAGGCGCACACAGCGAGGATGAGCGAGAAATCGCGCGGAGTTTTGAGCAAACTTACGCCATTTTTGAGGCGTTAAAGCCCTACGGGGCGAGCATTTGCTCGATGGGGATGAGCGGCGATTTTGAGCTTGCCATAAAATGCGGCTCAAATATGGTGCGACTTGGAAACATTCTTTTTAAAAATTTAGAATAATACTTTTTTGATTTATTTTTGTGAATTTTTGTGTGAATTTTAAA
>CAVJSG010000058.1:0-4117 GCA_963651895.1 Campylobacteraceae bacterium | reverse complement strand
ACAAAATTCGCCGAAAATTTGTAAAAAACCCAAAAAAAAACAAAAAAACGGAGTCAAAAAATGCACGAAAAGCTCGAAAAAGCACCCCAAATTCTAGCCGCCTACCTGCTCGACATCAAGGACATAAGCACGGAGGATAACGAGCACACCTACCGCACGCAGCTTGAAACCCTTTTAAACGCCCTAAAAAACGAGCTTTGCACCGATAAAGCCCTAAAAGACATAAAGATTTACCACGAAAAAAGCGGGGACAAAAATGCGCTTGGAACGCCTGATTTTAGGGCTTTTTCTACGGGCTTAACGCTCGGGTGTATCGAAAACAAAAGGGTTAGCGAAAATGACAACGCCCTTAAAGTGCTAGTAGATAAGGCAAACAAGGACGAAAACGCCCAAGTAGCGCGGTATTTAAGGCTCAGCAACAACCTCATCTTAACGGATTATCTGCGTTTTTGGCGCGTGATAAAGGATGAGAAAGGGCAAATCCAAGTCGCCCAAAAAGTTCAAATTTGCGATTTAAACGAGTTAAAAGCCTACGCCCAAGCCGCACAGCAAATCATAAAAAATTCACAAAACGCCGCGCAAAATTCACAGCAAACAGCCGCAAATTCAGCCAAAAATTCACAAGCCAAAGCCGAAAATTCACTTTTCCCCACGCCTCAAAGCTCCCAAGCCACGCTCCAAGCCAAAGAAATCGAACTTTTGGAGCTTTTTAAACTTTTCTTTTCCGCAAAGCCAAATCCCGTAAGCACAGCCAAGCAATTCACAGACGCCCTAGCCATTCGCACTAGGCTCATTAAAAATTCCTTGCAATTACTCTATGAAAACCCCAAAATCACAGCCCTTTACGCCACCTTTAAAGACACGCTAGACAAGGACTTGAATTTCAGCGTTTTTTGCGACAGCTTCGCCCAAACGCTGACTTATTCGCTCTTTCTCGCCAAGCTAAACAACCCCACCACCGACAAGCTGAATTTATACAATGCCGAAATGTTCATCCCCAAGTCCTTTGCGCTCATCCGCGCTATGAGCGGCTTTTTGAAAAATTTAGACGATTTGCACTCGGTAAAATGGCTCGTTGAGGAAATTTTGTTTATCGTAAATCACATAAACATTGACAAAATCACAAAAGAACTCAACAAAATCAGCGAAACCGACCTCTTTGGCTATATGCACAAAGACCCATTTATGCACTTTTACGAGCCATTTTTGAGGCAGTATGATTTTGAGATTAAAAAAACCTGCGGGGTTTATTACACGCCCCATCCTGTCGTGGATTTCATCATAAACGCCGTTGATACCACGCTTAAAAGCGATTTTGGCTGCGAAAACGGACTTGGCAACGCCCTTTACAAAGACTCGCCCATCACTTTGCTAGACTTTGCCACAGGCACAGGCACTTTTTTGCTCGAAGCCTTTCGCAAAGCCCTATCCGCGCCCTACCAAAAGGCACTTGACTGCGACATTAGCTTTTTGATTGATAAATTCAAGGGCTTTGAATTCTTAATCGCCCCCTACACCGTAGCGCATTTAAAGATTTCGCAAGTGCTAAAAAACGAATACAGCGTGAATTTAAGCGATGAAAAGCGACTAAATATCTATCTCACAAACACCCTTGGGCACATTGATTTAAAGGAATTTGAAAACAAACTCAAAGGATTAGGCACAGAACAGCTAGTCGCCGAGAGCGCGGCAGCACAGGGGGTTAAAAACGATGAAATTCTCATCATCACAGGCAACCCACCATATAACGGCGTGAGCGCAAACAAGGGGCTTTTTGAAAAAGAGGTTAAAATCACCTATGGGCTAGAACCAAGCCTTTCAGCCCTAAAAGAAATCGAGCAAAAAAAGATAGAAACATATCTCACAGCCCTACGAAATAAAAACGAAAAAGGCATAAAAGAAAATCAAAGCACCTTCAACGCCATTTACGAGCGCAAAAAGCTCCAAAACGAAAAAAACCCAAAATGGCTGCTTGATGATTATGTGAAATTCATCCGCTTTGCCGAAAGCAAAATTCAAAGCCAAAAGCAAGGCATCATCGCCATTATCTCAAACAACGCATTTTTAGACAACCCTACCTTTCGCGGAATGCGCCATCATTTGCTAAAAACATTCGACAAAATTTACATTTTAAATTTGCACGGCAACACGCGCAAAAAAGAACTCGCGCCTGACGGCAGCAAGGATGATAATGTCTTTGACATTATGCAAGGCGTTTGCATTAGTGTTTTTGTGAAAACTAATCCTCGTCATTCTGAGCGCAGCGAAGAATCCACAGCCCACAAAAAACGCTTAAATTCAAAAATGGATTCTTCGCTTTCTGCGAAAGCTCAGAATGACGCTTTCTTGGCAAATTCTCGCAATGACGAAAATAGCGAGAAAATTCACAGCGAAATGAAAGAGAATTTCACCCCCAAATTCCGTGAATTTATAGACAAAAAATATGGCGAGAAATTCAGCCCGGAGCAAATTCTAGGCTATATCTACGCCGTGCTTTACCACAAAGCCTACCGCGAGAAATTCCTAGACTTTTTAAAAATCGACTTCCCCAAAATCCCCTTTGTAGCGGACAAAGAGGCGTTTTTAAGGCTTGGCGCACTTGGCAGCGAACTTGTGAATTTGCACTGCCTAAAAGCCACAAATTTGGACGCAAACATAGGCAAAAACGCCCTCAAAGGCGAGAGAAAAAGCATTATAGAGTGCGCGAACTACTTGGAGGGCACGCAAGAGCTTTTTGTCAATGAGAGCTTGTATTTTAGGAATGTCAGCCGCGCCGTGTGGGACTATAAAATCGGCGGCTACGCGGTTTTGGACAAATACCTAAAATCCCACAAGGGCGAGCAAATCGACTACGCGCATTTTGAAAACATAATCAAAATTTTGCACCGCACTTTACAAATCGAGGCGCAAATCGCGGAAATTTCGATAGAGTAGGGTGTCGCGGCGTGAATTTTAGGGCTTTTTGGACTTTGGCTTTTTTGGACTTTGCGTGAATTTTGGGGGCTTTGGTTTTTTTGGGCTTTGTGAATTTTCGTGGTTTTGGCTTTTTGGGGTTTGTGTGGATTTTTTGGGCTTTGGGCGAATTTTGGGGTTTTGGCTTTTTGGGCTTTGGGCGTGGAATTTACGCGCGCAACAACCCAAAAATGCTATAATGAGGCAAAAATAAAGGCAAAATGTGGTTTGTGGCTTTCTCATCGCCCTAAATGTCGGCGTTTTCGCGCTCGATTTGCTCGCGCTTGGGGGCGAATATCGCGTGATTTTGGGGTTAAACGCCCTGTGCTTCGATGGCGGCTTTTGGTGGCAGCCCATCACTTCGATGTTTATGCACGGCGGCATAGCTCACCTCGCCCTAAATATGATAGTTCTGTGGCAGTTCGGCTCGCTCTTGGAGCGGTATTTAGGCACTTTGCGCTTTGCCTTGCTTTATCTCATCGGCGGGGCGGCTTGCTCGCTGCTAAGCGCGGTGTATGTGTATTTTGACGCACTTTACACGGGGCAAAGCGTGAATGTAGTGGGAGCTAGCGGCGCGATATGCGTGCTGATGGGCTATTACGCGCGTTTAGACAAAGCTAGCGCCAAGGGGCTCGTAGTCGCCATCTTGCTGATGAGCTTTTTGCCGATATTTATGGGGGTTAATATCGCTTGGTATGCCCATATATTCGGCTTTCTCTGCGGTTATGTCATAGCCAAAATGCGAAAATAAGGGAGTTTCAGTGAAAAAAATTTATCTTATCCGCCACGCAAAGGCGGAAAAATCGAGCGAAAATGGGGATTTTAAGCGCGATTTGAGCAAAAAAGGCGAACAGGAAATCAAAGATATGCTAAAAAGGCTTAAACATAGGGCTTTGAGGGTAGGGCGTTTCATCTCATCGCCTGCCCTGCGGGCTGCACGCACGGCTAGGCTTTTGGCGAGGGGCTTGAAAGTCGATGAAAAGGACATTTGCTTTGAGCAACACCTCTACGATGCCGATGAAAACGAGCTTTACGAGTTTATAAAGGGCTTGGATGACGGCGTGAGCGAGCTTTGCATAGTGGGACACAACCCCGCCCTGCGCGAACTTTGCGAGCTTTTAAGCGAGATTTATCTTAGCTCATTCCCTACCTGCTCGGTGTTTGG
>CAVJSG010000057.1:0-10739 GCA_963651895.1 Campylobacteraceae bacterium | reverse complement strand
TTTTTTTGGGAATTTGGGTTTTTTTTTGAATTTTTTTTGAAAATTTGGGGATTTTGTTTTGGGAATTTACAAAATTTTGATGGGGAATTTGGGGAATTTTTTTGGAGAATTTTAAAGCCCCATCCCTTACAGGATGGCTTACGGAGATGGATAATTCACGCGAAAGTGAATTATCCAGTGAATTCTTTAATAAATTCACAAAATTTACGCTAAATTCGTCATTGCGAAGCGTAAAACGCCGAAGTAATCCACATACGCGACAAAGTCGCTTTTTTGGATATAAATTTCAAAAATGGGCATAAATTTACATTTAAAAAACGCACCGCGTGTGTAATAGATTGTTTCGCGGTTTTTGTAAAAAACCACCCACAATGACGGATTTTGATATGCTAAATTTACACCCCAAAATTCTACCCCAGAAACTTTAACTCGCTATAATCTCGCCTAAAATTCAAGGATTTTTATGCCAAAACGAACAGACATTTCCACGATTTTGCTCATCGGTAGCGGTCCCATCGTCATAGGACAGGCTTGCGAGTTTGATTACAGCGGCACTCAGGCTGCCAAAACTCTCAAAGAACTCGGCTACAAGGTAGTTCTCATCAACTCAAACCCCGCCACTATAATGACAGACCCGCAGTTTGCCCACGCCACTTACATCGAGCCCATCACCAAGGAAAGCATTTTGCGCATCATCGAGCGCGAAAAATGCGATGCGATTTTGCCGACAATGGGCGGGCAAGTCGCGCTAAATGTGGCTATGCAGGTTTATGAAAGCCCTGAATTTAGGGCGAAAAATGTGAAATTCCTAGGCGCAAAGCCCGAAGCCATCAAAAAGGGCGAGGACAGGCAGGTTTTTAAAGAATGTATGAAAAAGATAGGAATGGATTTGCCAAAGTCCGCCTACGCCTATGATTACGAGGAGGCAGAGCGTGCGGCGGGCGAGATAGGCTTCCCGCTGATGATTCGCGCATCCTACACGCTTGGAGGTGCTGGTAGCGGGGTGGTTTATAATATGGACGAGTTTAAGGAGCTGGCGACTTCGGCTTTGGCGTTAAGCCCCATCCACGAAATCCTCATAGAGGAGAGTTTGCTGGGCTGGAAAGAATTTGAGATGGAGGTTATCCGCGATAAAAATGATAATTGCATCATCGTTTGCAGTATAGAAAATTTCGACCCTATGGGCGTGCATACGGGTGATAGCATCACGGTCGCACCCGCGCTAACTCTCACAGACAAAGAGTATCAAGTGATGCGAAACGCCTCTTTTGCCATACTGCGCGAAATCGGCGTGGATACGGGAGGCTCAAATGTGCAATTTGCCATAAACCCCAAAAACGGGCGGATGATAGTTATAGAGATGAACCCGCGAGTCTCGCGCAGCTCGGCACTTGCGAGCAAAGCCACAGGCTATCCCATCGCAAAAGTCGCCACTTTGCTAGCCGTGGGCTTTTCGCTCGATGAAATCAAAAACGACATCACGGGCACTCCGGCGAGTTTTGAGCCCGTCATCGACTACATAGTAACGAAAATTCCGCGCTTTGCCTTTGAGAAATTTCCGTCTGCTAACGCTACGCTGGGCACTGCGATGAAAAGTGTGGGCGAGGTTATGGCTATGGGCAGCAGCTTTAAAGAGAGCATTCAAAAGGCACTTTGCTCTCTCGAACGCGGGCTGTGCGGCTTTGAGGCGCTGCCTTGCGATAAAAATGATTTGATTTTTAACCTGCGAAATCCAAACGAAAAGCGGCTTTTGTATATCGCACAGGCATTTCGCGCAGGGCTTTGCGTGGATGAAATTTATGAGCTTTGCAGGGTGGATAAGTGGTTTTTGGAGCAAATTTGGCAAATCGTGGAATTTGAGCGGCAAATCGATATGGACATTTTAAACGCTCCCGAGAGGCTGCGGCTGGCTAAATCTATGGGCTTTTCGGACGAGATGATAGCCGCGCTAATAAACGCAAAAGATAACTTGCAGCTGACGCAAAATGACATTTACTATGCGCGCTCAAAGCTTGGCATTAGGGCGTGCTTTAACGAAGTGGATACTTGCGCGGGCGAATTTAAGGCACTTACGCCTTATTTATACTCGACAACTAATGAAAATTCAGGGCTTGAAAGCGTAAATTTGGCTTTGGATAGTGAAAATTTGGGCTTGGGGCGAGAAAATTCACAAAAAAATTGTCATTCTGAGCCTGCAACAGCAGGCGAAGAATCCACGATTAAAAATCAAAGCCTAAATTTAAAAATGGATTCTTCGCATTCTGCGAATGCTCAGAATGACGAAGTGGGCGTGAATTTTCCGCCAAATTCAAGCCAAAATTCACAGCCAAAAAAAGTAATGATAATCGGCGGCGGACCCAACCGCATAGGGCAGGGCATTGAATTTGACTACTGCTGCGTGCACGCTTGCTTTGCGCTTAAAGATTTAGGCGTTCGCACGATAATGTATAACTCAAACCCCGAAACGGTGAGCACCGATTACGACACCAGCGACACGCTTTATTTTGAGCCTATCGATTTTGAGCACCTGCGTGCCGTCATCGAGCGCGAAAAGCCAGACGGCATTATAGTGCATTTTGGCGGGCAAACTCCGCTTAAATTTGCAAAGAGGCTCACCGCCTTTGGAGCGAGGATTATAGGCACTTCGGCGCGTGTCATAGATTTGGCAGAGGATAGAAAAAAATTCGCTGAATTTATAAATAAAATCGGCATAAACCAGCCCAAAAACGCCACCGCCACGAGCGTGGAGGAAGCCGTGCTGCGCGCTAGCGAGATAAATTATCCCGTGCTAGTGCGCCCCAGCTATGTGCTTGGCGGGCGGGCGATGCGCGCGGTGCATAGCGAGAGCGAGCTGCGCCTTTATATGCAAGAGGCTGTGGATGTGAGCGAAAAAGCCCCTGTGCTAATCGACCAGTTCTTGCACAACGCCACAGAGCTTGATGTCGATGCGATTTGCGATGGGGCTGATGTCTATGTGGGCGGCATTATGGAGCATATCGAGGAAGCGGGAATTCACTCAGGCGATAGCGCGTGCAGCCTGCCGCCGTGCAATCTCAGCGAAAAAACCATAAATTTAGTGCAGCAAAAAACCCGCGAAATCGCCCTAAATTTAGGCGTTGTGGGCTTGCTAAACATACAATTTGCCCTTTACAATGACGAGCTTTTTATGATAGAGGTAAATCCGCGTGCCAGCCGCACCGTGCCCTTTGTCAGCAAGGCAACAGGCGTGCCGCTAGCCAAAGTCGCCACGCGCGTGATGTGGCAGGGAAATTTGCGCGAGGCACTGAAATTTTATGATGCTTACGGCGTAGTGTGCGAGAAAAACGGCGTTTTACAGCCTAAAAATAAGGCTTTTGTTGCCGTTAAAGAGGCGGTTTTTCCTTTTGCAAAATTAAGCGGCAGTGATTTGGAGTTAGGACCTGAGATGCGCTCCACAGGCGAAGTGATGGGCATTGGCAAGGATTTTGCAAACGCCTTTGCGAAAAGTCAAATTTCAGCATTTAATGACTTGCCAAAGGGTGGGGCGGTTTTTGTTTCTCTTAAAGATAGTGATAAAATTCACGCCAAAAGCATTGCTAGTGCTTATGTGGGGCTTGGTTTTAAGCTCATCGCTACGGGCGGCACTTGCAAGGCTGTGCGCGAGGCGGGCTTTGAGTGCGAGCAGATTTATAAGATTTCTGAGGGGCGTCCAAATGTCGAGGATAGCCTCAAAAACGGCGAAATTCAGCTTGTCATAAACACCAGCGACACAAGCAGCAACAAGGACGATACGCGCAAAATCCGCGCGAACATTTTGCGCTTTAAAATCCCATATTTTACAAATTTACGCGCCGCAAACGCGGGGGCTAGGGCGATTAAGGCTATGCAAGAGGGGAGTTACCTTGAAGTGAAGAGTTTGCAGGAGTGGCTTGGGTGAATTCTTAAACACTTTTTTGTTTATCGCCACAAACTAAGCCCGCTAACCACAATAACCAAAGGCAAACTCAACTTCAAAAAAACCCAAAAAAAATTCACGCACACCACAAAAACCATTAAATAAATGCCACAAAGCCCCTAAATTTCACGCTGTTCCATAAACCACACGCAAAAGCTGCGCCACTTCCTTGGCGTGATAGGTGATGATGAGCCTTGCCCCAGCGCGTTTAAACGCCATCATCGTTTCAAGCAAGATTTTATCGTAATCTATCACGCCCAACTTCGCCCCAGCCTTTAAAAGAGCGTATTCTCCGCTAACATTATACACGCAAAGTGGCTTTTTGCTGTGCTTTGCTATATCCTTAACCACATCCAAGTAAGCCAACGCGGGCTTTACCATCAAAATGTCCGCACCCTGCCTCTCATCATCCAAGCTTTCAAGCAGCGCCTCGCGAGCGTTTGCAAAGTCCATTTGATAAGCCTTTCTATCGCCATAGCTTGGCGCAGAGTCGGCTACATCGCGAAAGGGACCATAAAAGGCACTCGCAAACTTCGTAGAATAGGACATTATGGGCAGATTTTCAAAGCCATTTTCATCAAGTGCCTTTCGCAGCGTTTCAACGATGCCGTCCATCATCCCGCTCGGTGCTATCATATCTGCGCCAGCTCTCGCGTGGATGAGTGCCTGTTTTGCCGATATTTCAAGGGTAGCGTCATTATCCACGCCCTTGTTTATGGGGTCTATGATGCCGCAGTGTCCGTGGTCTGTGTATTCGCAAAAGCACAAGTCCGTGATGAGAAGCAAATTTGGAAAATTTTTCTTAATCTCGCGCAAAGCCCGTGCAATAAGCCCTTGCTCATCAAGCGCATCGCTGCCTATGCTGTCTTTTCGGGCGTTTTCAAGCACTCCAAAGAGTAAAATCGCCCTTATACCAAGCCTTTCGCACTCTTTGCACTCATCCAAAATGCCGTCAATGCTTTGCTTAAAGACACCGGGCATCGAGGCGATTTCCTTTTTCACGCCCTTGCCATCAACCACAAAAAGCGGATAGATTAAATCATCGACACTCAAAGCGTTTTCTCGCACAAGGGCTCTTAAATTTTCGTTTGCGCGAAGCCTTCTAAAACGATGGAACATTTTTTGTCCTTAAATTTGCAAATTTTGGGGTATTATAGCGAAGTTTGGTATGGTTCTTTTCTAAAAAAAGCATTGAAATTTGCCTAAATTTCAATGCTTTTCTTATGAAAAGAGCCTTTTGTATTTGTTAAGCCCCCGAAACAGCCCTTTTTGAGCGTTTTAAGCGAGAAAATGCAAGCAAAAATGCCCATAAAATCACGCCGCAAGCGATGATGAGTAGTCCGAGCATCGCATCATCAAGGCTTAAATCAAAAAAGCCCTCGCCCCCAAAGGCGGCAAAGGCGCAATCAACAAGCCACATTAGGCTCGCGCCCCAAAACATAAGCGCAAGTGTGCCGATTTTATAGGCGTTTGCTCGGTCTTTTTTGAGCCAAAGCACCGAGCAAAGCAGTGCCGCCGCGAATGTGAGTATCAGGCACATTGCAAACTAGCACTTTGAGCGAATTTCTTGTCCGCAAAACGACAAGCCACAAGCCACACGAGCGGTATTAGCACGCAAATGCCGCCGCCTATGGTAGCGATTTCAAGTAGCATTTCGTGGGTGTTGCCGTCCCTCACTGCCGTGAGAAAGGGGAATTCGGCGATGATTTCGCCGTGCCAAATATGCTCGATAGCGAGCAAAAACACGCCGCCTAAAAGCATAGTCATAAGCCACGAAAGCTTGGTAGAAAGGGGGATTTTAGCACTTTTAACCGCGCTAATGCCCTCTTTTTGCTCTTTTTGAGCGACTTTGTGCTTGATGATGCCCACCAAAGCGACTTCTGCGATAGCTGCTGTAAAACAAGCCATTGTTTATCCTTTCGAGAAAAATGTTTGAAAATTGTAGCATATTTAGCTTAAATTTCGCTTAAATTTCATATTTTTTAGCCCAAAATTTGCGAAAATTTCGGCTTTGACTTTTTTGGCGCAAATTTATCAATTTACCCTTGACAAAGGCATTGTATTTGAGTATAATCTCGTTTTTGTTTTCGGCTTGAAGCATTCCGGATTAGCTCAGCGGTAGAGTAGGCGGCTGTTAACCGCTTGGTCGCAGGTTCGAATCCTGCATCCGGAGCCACCCAAACCCCCTACAAGCTGGCTTTCGCCCACTTTTAAGCAAGGATAACGCCGTATTTATAGGCTTTGCGAATGGCAAAAATTTGCCGCGAAATTTTCAAAAAGGCACAAAAATGATAAATTTTATAAACGAGGACTTAGAAAAACTTGCTCAAATTCCGCATTTTCCAAGGGCGGTTACCTTTTTTGGCTCGGCTAGGCTTGGCAGCCAAAGCCCCTACTACGAGCAGGCAAAAGCCCTTGCGAGCGAGTGCGTGAGGGCTGGATTTAGCGTCATCACGGGCGGCGGCGGGGGCATTATGCAGGCGGCTAACGAGGGGGCGTTTGAGGCTGGGCGAGAGTTGATGGAATTTGTGCCTTGCAAAGAAACAAAAATCTATAAAATATGGCGCGAAACGAAAAAGTCGATGACGCCCGAGCAGCGAGCCAAGCTCAAACAAGAGCTGCAAGAGCTGATAAATAGGGACTATGACGAGAGCGATGAGGATATGCGCGATGACATAGCCGCTGCCGAGCCCAAGTCCATAGGCTTTAACATTTTCCTGCCCTTTGAGCAAAAAAGCAACGATTTTTTGGATTATAACATCACCTTCAAAAGCCTAGCCGTGCGCAAGATGGCGCTCATTCAAGCCAGCCTTGCCTTTGTGATTTTCCCCGGCGGCTTTGGCACCCTTGATGAGTTCCTAGAAGTGCTTACTTTGAAGCAACTTGGCTTTAAAAATGTGCCTATTTTCGCGCTTGGCAGCGAATTTTGGCACGGACTTGATGAGTTTATCAGGGCTTCGCTGCTAACAAACGCCGTCATTTCGCAGGGCGATGAGCTACTTTATGAAATCACGGATGATTTGGATTTGGTTTTGTCAAAATTAAAGGCACTTTGAGAAAAATTTGGCTGAATTTTGGCAAATTTTGGGCAAAAATTCATAGAATTTACCAATAACAAAAGTCGCCTACTCGGGCTGAGGATTGTGGATGAGAAAGGCATTTTCGTAGGCGTGGGCTAGACAAATTAGTCTGCCGAGCCCGCCAAAATGCCTTTCTCACCGCAAGCGGCAGTCCCGCTAACCACGATAACCCAAAGCAAATTCAAACCCAAAAAAGCCAAAAATTCAAAGAATTCCGTGAATTTTTCGCCCAAAATTCACGGAATTCACGCCAAATTCTAAACAAAAAACCCAAAATTCACAAAAACACCAAAAATTTCACGCTTTTTTTGCAAAGCGTGAAATTTTCGTGGCTCGCTTCGGCTTTTTCAAAGCCTCGCAATGACGGCAAACGCAAAAAAAATTCAGCCAAAAAAACCCAACTTCACCCTAAAAAATCTTATCCAAAAGCTTATTTAGCTGCTCTTTGCCCTTTTCTTCGAGCTTTTTGGTTTGCTCTTTGACTTTTTCATTTGAAAGCGCCTTATCCACGGCGGCTTTGGCGATGGAGCCCTTATCTAGCGTAACCTTGGGCTCGCTTGTCGTGCCGCCCACGGTGCCCTTAAATGTCGCCTTATCCACGCCCACGCTGAAAGGTATGTTGAGGGCTGAATTTTGCGTATTTACAAGCCCCTTTGCCACGGCGATGACAACGCGCGGCGATTTCAAATTTAAGTCCAAATTCACGGCGTTTGCGCTAAGTTTTGCCGCCAAATTTCCATCCGTAAAAGAGTCCTTGCTAAAATCGCTTTTCGTAAGCGTTGCGAGTGTCTTTATAACGCCCACATTTTTGAGCTTGCCGTTGTTTAAATTCGCATCCACCTGTCCGCTGGAAGTGGCTAGGTTGTAGTTTGCCTGCACGCTAGCCTTGACATCATAGTAGTCTGGCAAATCCACGCTCTTCATAAGTGTCGAAAAATCCACGCCATCAAGGGTTGCGTTTAGGACATTGTTCGCTAGTTTGGCGTTTAGCTTGCCTTGAAATAAATCATCGCTCGTAACGGTGGCATTTAGAGTTTTATCAAGCCCCGCCGTACCATTAAATGCAGCCTTTCCACTAAGCTTGCGCTCAGCTAGCCAGTTGAGCTTTGAAAAATCGCTCACATCGATGACAAAGTTCGAGTTCATCTTTGTTTGCTTGATGTCAAAGCTACCTTTAAGAGAGCTTAAATTCACAAAATCGCTCTTTGCGTTTGCGCTGAAATTCGCCACGGAATTTTTCAAATCGCCCTTCAAATCAAAGCTGTATTTGGAATTTGCGGGGAATTTTTTCTCCAAAAGCTGACTTAAAGTTTTTTGCCCCAAAACGCCGCTGCCAGAAGCCTCATAAGTGCCGTTTAAGTTGCTAAAATCAAGGCTGCTTAAATGTGCCTTTGCGTTTATCGCCCCGCTTGCGTATGCCGGCTGAGCCGCGAGGACAAGCAACTTGGCGATATCGACTTTGTTTATGGATGCGTCTAACACTTTGCCATCCGAGCTCACACTTATCTTTCCCCCTGCTATGTCAGCGTTTGCGGCGAGTTTTTGTATGATAGAGCCGATTAAATGGGCACTTGCCTCAGCTTGCACGCTGCCATTTAGCGTGGTGCCAGCGAGATTTGAGAATTTGCCTAAATCGCTCACATTCGCCGCGGTTTTCACGCTAAGCTCGCCGTTGCTTAATTTGTAGTAGCCCTCTAACTGGCTGACTTTCAGCAAGGTGCTATCTAGCGTGGCGTTGAAGTTGATTTTATCCGCGCCCTCGCCTGTGGCTTTGGCGTTCATAGTTAGCGCAGTGCTTGGCAAATTCAGCGCACTTATCCCGCTGCCCGTTAGCTTGGCGTTTAGCTCGCTTAACGCCGTGCCAACCGCGCTCACATCGCCATTTAAATTTAGCGCCCCCTTTAAATCCGTGCCTGCGAGGTTTTTTAGCTTTGAAAGTGCCGGAATTTTCACGGCAAAATCACTTTTCAACGCCCCGCTAGCTATGTCGTATTCGGTGTTTGCGGCGTTTATGCTGATGAAATCATTGCTGATGTCGGTTTTTGCCGCGACTTTATTTTCGCTCACCTGCGCCGTGATGTTCGCCAGCACCTCGCTTTTGGCGGGCAGCGTCAAATTCATATCCTTTTTCAAAAGTGCGTAGTTGATTTTCTCGGTGAAAAGGTTGATACTCGCGCTGCCATCGGGCTTTAAATCCTTCGCGCTTATGTTAGCGTTGATGTTTAGGGCTCCCGTGGCGTAGCGAGGCGTGGAGATTAAGTCCAGCAGTTCCTCGATGCGAATGCCATTTGCGCTGAGTTTGAGCGCAAGGGGCGAGTAGTCCTTGATGCGCGCGTCCAGCACGATGTCCGAGCCAAACAAATGCCCCTGCCCATCAGCGCTAAAATCGCTCGCCACGCCAGCTACCTTGCCGCCAAAGTCCAAATTCCGCACTAAATTTAGGTTTAGCGACTTTATGTAGTCCTTATCCACAGATAGCGCGTAGGCTATGTCAAAACCGAGCTTGAAAAGGCTTAAATTCCCCTCGACCTTGGCGTTTAGCATATTTGCGACCTGCGCCTCGATGTCAAGGCTGCTAAAACGCAGCTTGAACTTGCTGATATTTAAGTCCAAGCCCGCAGCCTTTGCCTTGTCTTGGGCTATGCCCGCGACTAGATTGTTTCCCGGCGTGGTGAAAAGCACCACATAAACCGCCACCAAAAGCAGCACTACCAGCGCCGCGAGCGCGATGAGAAATTTTTTCATTTTTACTCCCTTTTTGTGAATTTTTTGCAAATTTATGCTAAAAATTTGCAAATTTGTCTTTTGAAAAAGATAAATTTAGCACAAAATTCATAAAATTTGCTAAATTTGGGGGAAAATTTTGTAGAAAATTTACAAATAAATTTTTCACGCAAATACTTTGGTATTTTAGAAAGTTCGTATTCTTAAAAATAGCAAATTTCACAACTTTTTAAAGTGTAGCTTGCCGCATTTTGCCGCTGCGTTTTGTCCCCTAATAATTCAGCCCCCAAAACCCTCCGCAAAGCTCAGC
Organism: Campylobacteraceae bacterium; assembly: GCA_963651895.1. Lineage (GTDB taxonomy): Bacteria > Campylobacterota > Campylobacteria > Campylobacterales > Campylobacteraceae > Campylobacter_D. The sequence continues at coordinate 691 of CAVJSG010000057.1, read as the reverse complement.
ACGGCTCTTGGGCGTTGATGATTTTAACCTTGCCCCCGTCTAGCTTGAAAAAGCGCAAATAGTCCTCTTGGTGCTGACATTCGCTGTTTTGGATGGTGATGGAAAGCTCTCTATCGCCCTTGAATTCGTATTTCGTGCCAAACCACTCGTCTCCAAGCGTGCGTGGGGCGTAGTTGTAGATATAGTTGCTGCGCGGCAGCTTTTTGAGCAGCTTGTTTGCGAGCGGATACTCGCTCACCGCGTCATAGCGCAAATAGCGATAGTAAGCCACTTTGATGCTCTTTGCCCTGATGGTAACGGCGTAGGGGTCGGAGCAGCCGCTCGTGTCGATGTCCGCGTCCTCGGCGATAACCTTGTAGGCGCAATCAACCCTCTCCCACTGCCATTCATCGCCTGCTGTGTAGGCTTCATCCGCGCCGTAAGCCTCGCTAACGCCCTGCGTGCCGTAATCTTGCGTGCCATTATCTATGATAATGTCCTCGTATGCCTGTTCTGCGCCGTAATCCTGTGCGCCGTCCTCGCTGTATTCGCTTTGATTTGCTTTGTTGAAATACTTTTCAAAACTGCCCGCACAACCGCTTAAAAGTGCGAGTAGAGCTAGGTTTGCGATGAGTGTTTTCATTTTTTGTCCTTAAAATTTCATCGCTGTAATTATAGCCAAATTTCAGCCTTTGTCAAGCTAGCTTTGCGA
>CAVJSG010000056.1:0-10744 GCA_963651895.1 Campylobacteraceae bacterium | reverse complement strand
CATTTAACCAAATTTAAAACAAAACCTGCTAAAATATCAAATTCAAATTTTCATTGAAGGGACGAAGATGACACCTGCCATTAGCAAAAAATCCGAAAAAGAGCTTGAAGAGCACTTTGCATCGAACTTTAAAGGCTATGTAACCTACGAAAAAGTGGTTAAATTTTTATCCAAAGCCCCCGGCATAAATGTGGTGCGAAAGCTAGAAGCCCTGTGCAAAAAGCACAAGGTAGAGCTTTGCTCCTCAGCAGAAATCGCCAAGCTGCAAAATTTCGCCGAGGCAAAGCAACGCGAAAAAGAGAGGCAAAAGCTCCAAGACACAAGCACTGAAAAGGATTTAGACACTCCAAATGACGATATATTAGAGTGGGGGCGCTCCGAAAGCCCTGTGCGTATGTATTTGCGCGAGATGGGGCAGATAACCCTGCTAAACAAAACCGAGGAAGTCGAAATCTCCCGTCAAATCGAGCTTGGCGAGGATATTATGATAGACGCGTTTTGCTCCGTGCCTTATCTCATCGACTTTATCCTAGACTACCGCGAGCCGCTCATTAACCGCGAACGCCGAGTCAAAGAGCTTTTCAAGAGCTTTGATGATGAGGACAAAAGCGATGATGGCGATGAGAGCGCGATTAGCGCGGAGGAGGACGAGGATGACGAGGGCTTGGAGGCGGGCGAGGACGCTGAAAACAAGGAACAAAGGGCTATCAAGCCTAGCAAAAAGGACGATGAGCGCAGTAGAAGGGTGATGGAAAAATTTCGCGCGCTTGAAAGGGCGAAAAAAGAGTGGCTGCGAACGGCTGAAACCTTTAAGGATGTCGATGAGAACGAGCTTTTAAACAAGCTCATCATAGCCTACAAAAAAAACATACTCAAAGAAAAGTTAATGGATTTGGGACCCACTTCCAAGCTCATCGCCGAAATCGTGCATTCGATGGAAACGGCGCTTAAAAGCGATGATGAATTTGCAAAAGAGCTCAAACGCCTAGAATACCGACTTCCTATGTTTAGCGATGAGCTTAAATCCCGCCACGCGCAGATTTTGCAAAACATTACAAGGCTCAGCAAAGAGGAAATCACCGAGCTGTGCCTTGAAAACACTATGGTTAGCACCTATATGGACATTAAGAAGCTTTTTCAGACCAAAGAGGCGAGCAAGACGGGCTTTGATTTGGAAAAGGACAGGCTAAAAGAGATTTTGGAGCAGATAAAGCGGGGCAAACGCATATCGGATGCGGCAAAGGCTATGATGGCGAAGTCAAATTTACGCCTTGTGGTGAGCATCGCCAAGCGTTACACGAACCGCGGCTTGCCGTTTTTGGACCTCATCCAAGAGGGCAACATAGGGCTGATGAAGGCTGTGGATAAATTTGAATATAGGCGCGGCTACAAATTCTCTACTTACGCGACTTGGTGGATTCGCCAAGCCATCAGCCGCGCGATTGCGGACCAAGCGCGCACGATTCGCATACCCATTCATATGATAGAAACGATAAACCAAATCAATAAAATAACTCGCGAGCACCTGCAACAACACGGCAAGGAACCCGATGTGAATTACCTCGCAAAGGAAGTGGGCATAAGCGTGGATAAGATAAAACAAGTGATAAAGATTACCAAAGAGCCCATCTCCCTCGAAGCGCCTGTGGGCAGCGAGGATGACGGCAAATTTGGGGACTTTGTCGAGGACAGAAGCGCGGCAACGCCTATGGACCATATCTTGCGAAACGACTTAAAAGAGCAAATCAGCGAGGTGCTAGACCAGCTAAACGAGCGCGAAAAGGCTGTGATACGAATGCGCTTTGGGCTAATGCCCGATGAAAGCGACCGCACGCTCGAAGAAATCGGCAAGGAACTCAATGTAACCCGCGAGCGCGTGCGACAAATAGAGAGTTCAGCCATAAAAAAGCTCAAACACCCAAAGGTAGGCAGGAAGCTCAAAAATTACATTGAGGGGTGGAAATAGGGCTTTGCGGGCTGAAAAATTGCGTAAATTTTTGTGAAATGTGGGAAATTCGTCATTGCGAGGCGTGCAAACGCCAAAGCGCAGCCACGAAAAAAAAAAAAAAAAAAAAAAATTACACACTTTTCATAAGTGGTGTGAAAGTCGCTGATATCCGTCATTGCGAGAGTCGTGAGGCTCGAAGTAATCCACTACGCGACAAAGTCGCGTTTTTAGCGAAAATTCACACTTTTTTACAAGACACACAAAGGCGTGGAGTAATTTGTCATTGCGAGCGTTGCAAAGACGATTTTTCGCAACGACAAACTATTTTTAACACCCGCACCCACAGCCGCTCGCGACTCCGAAAAACTCGTCCAAAGCCTTGATATTTGGCATTTCTGTGATTTCGCTCACTAGTTCTTTGTAGGCGATTTTGCCGTCCTTCACCACGAACACAGCCCGAGCTAGCAAGCCTTTCATCGCCCCGTCCTCTATCAAAACGCCGTATTTCTCGCCGAATTCCTTGCTCACAAAGTCGCTAGCGACCTTTACGCCGTCTATTGCTTCGACCGAGCAGAAGCGACCCATTGCAAATGGTAAGTCTTGGCTGATGACGATGAGCTCTGCGCCCTTGTAGCTGGCGATTTTCTTGTTAAATTCCCTCGCCTCGCTCGCACACACGGGCGTGTCAAGGCTTGGCACACTGAGCAAAACCTGCACTTTCGCCCCCTCGCCCACGACTATGTCGCTCAAATCCCTAGCTTTCAGCACTACTTTTGGAGCGTTATCCCCTACGCTGACCTCGCTACCGCCTAATTTCACGGCGTTTCCCTTGAATGTTACTGAACTCATTTTCGTCCTTTCGTTGAATTTCACGCGCATTATAACGCGTAAAAATTAACCTTTTTTGCGTAAATTTAAGCCAAATCGCGCACAAAAATCGCAAAATGCGGCACAAAATGATAAATTTTGCAAAAAATTTTCAAAATTCACACTCGCTTCACACTTCTTTTGTAAAATCCTCGCACATTTTAACACAAAGGAGCTACGATGAAAAAAATCGTAACAAGTCTCGCAGTGGCGAGCATTTTGGGCGTGTCGGCTTTGGCTGACACGGACGGCGTTTTCGTGGGTTTGCAAGGCAGCACGGGCTTTGATTACAGCAAAAAGGTCGTGGATACGCCCGCTAACACGACCGATGGCACGGCAGCCACGAGCGTTACGGCTAGCACTCCAAGCTGGCAGTTTGGGGTTTTGGGCGGCTACAAAATGTCCTTCACGCCAAAGGTAGGTGCTAGGTTTTACGGGCTTATCAACTACAAAAGCAGCGGTTCGGGCGACAGCACAGGGACTTCGAACACGGATTCGAGCCTAGCTTTCAACGCAAACGCCGATGTGCTTTTTAACTTCGTGTCGGAAAAAGACCTTAATTTCGGCGTTTTCGGCGGTTTGAGTTTGGGCTATGTGAGCAACGAAGTCGAAAGCGAAACTGATGACGGCGCAGGCACCATCACCATCACGCGCACCGAGTATGGCAGCGGCTTTGACTTTGGTATAAATCTCGGCTTGCGCGCACTTTTGGCGCAAAAACACGGGCTTGAAATCTACTCGCGCATAGGCTTTTTGGAGCAAAAAGAAAGCACCACAGCCAACACATACAAGTCTAGCACGCCCTTTACACTAGGGCTTCGCTATACTTATAGCTTCTAGTTGAGGGGCTTGGGGGCTTTTGGGCTTTGATTTTTTAGCTTTAATTTCGGGGGTTTTTAGCTTTAATTTGGGCTTTTTTAGCCTTTTGGCTTTGATTTGGGTTTTTTAACCTTGATTTTTGGCTAATTTTGGGCTTAACCCACAGCAATTCATAAGTGGCAGGCTGTTAGAGTTTGCCACTTTTTGCAAAGATAAATTTAAGTAGCGTTTCTCAAAATGGCAAACGCCACAGCATAAATTTGCGCTAGTGCGAGTGCTACGGAGGCGGTTTTTAAAAACCGCTCGCAATGATGGGGCAAAGCGTGAATTTTTCGCCAAAAATTCATAGAATTTGCGATAAAAATTCACAATTTTAGCCCCTAAATTTAGCTAATTTAAGCGTAAATTCTCAAATTTACCCAAAAATTCACAAAAAGCACCAAAATTCCACGCACAAATTCACGCAAAAATTCAGTGTGTCGGCTGTATCGCCGAGTTATCCGCGCCGCCTTTGGCGTTTATCTCACTTACAAAATCCCAAATTTTAGCCGCCGCTTCGGCGTATCTTTTCGCACTCACGCTTTCGCTAGCATAAAAACTCACGGGCTTGCCAGTGTCCCCACCCTCGCGGATGCCCATTTCTATGGGGATGTGGGCGAGAATTTCACAGCTATACTCGCGTGCAAGCACCTCCGCGCCGCCCTTGCCAAAAATGTCATACTCTTTGGCGTTGTCAGGGCATAAAAAACCGCTCATATTTTCGATGACGCCGGCAACCGGGATGTGCAGCTTGGCAAACATATCAAGGGCGCGGCGGCTGTCATCAAGCGAGACGGCTTGGGGCGTGGAGACGCAGACACCTGCGGTAACAGGCACGCTTTGAGCTATTGTGATTTGGGCATCTCCCGTGCCCGGTGGCATATCAAGCACCATCACATCGAGCTCCTCCCATAGCACATCGCTTAAAAGCTGCGACACAGCCTTCATCACCATAGCCCCGCGCCACATCAAACCCTCGCCAGCCCCCACCAGCACGCCCATACTCATCATATAAACGCCGTGAGTGAGGATGGGGCGCAGTTTGCTGCCTATGACTTGCGGTTGTGTGTCCATTTCACCGAGCATTCGCGGGATGTTTGGTCCGTAAATGTCAAGGTCGAGCAGCCCCACTCTTTTGCCCATTTTTGCGAGTGAAATCGCCAAATTCACGCTCGTGGTGCTCTTGCCCACGCCGCCCTTGCCGCTTGAAATCATCACAAAAGCGCGTATTTGCGGGGCTATGTTCTTGCCACTTTGCGAGTTGCTCTGCTCCTTTGGGGGCGCAGGCTGCTTTATGATGAGTTCGCTTTTTTCTAAATCAAGCCATTTAAGCTCTGCGAGTGCCGATTTTACCGAGCTTTCAAGCTCGCTTTTAATTTGCGGGTTCGCCGAGACTATGTCTATGATGATTTTGGCGGTTTTGCGTGAATTTTGTGAATTCTCGCCGCTAAAATTTGGGTTTTCGCCCTCGTTTTCGCCCAAAATTTCCACGCTTTTCACAAAGCCATAGCTTACTATATCCTTGTTAAAGCCCGGATACTTCACGCCTTTAAGGCACTGCAAAATTTGGTTTTTCATCGTTTTTGCCTTTGTTTTTGATTAAATTTCGCATTTTGCGCTGAAATTTTAGCAAAAAATGGGTAAATTTCGCGTGGCTTTGTTTGAAAAATTTGCCTAAAATTTAGCCAAAAACAAGACGGCTGCGCCTTTTGGGGCGTTAAAAGGGACAAAAATGCGCATAAATCAATTCATCTCCCACAACAGCGACTTTTCGCGGCGCGAGGCGGACACGCTCATAAAACAAGGGCTCGTTAAAATCGGCACAAAAATCGCCCAGCTCACCGACACCGTGGGCGAAAATGACAAGGTTTTTGTGCGCGGCAAAAGGCTCGCAAAGCGCACGAAATTCACGCTCATCGCCTACCACAAGCCAAAGGGCGAGCTCGTCAGCCGCAGGGACGAGCGCGGGCGGCGGCTCATCTACGACAGCCTGCCACGCGAGTTCGCGGCGTGGCGCAGCGTGGGGCGGCTTGATTACGCCAGCAGCGGCTTGCTGCTTTTAAGCGATAGCCCCGTCATCGCCGCAGCCCTGATGGGTAGCGATTTGGAGCGCGAATACTACCTCAAAATCAAGGGCAAAATCACGCCGCAAATCTGCGAGGCGATGCGCGCGGGGCTTGAAATTCAGGGCTTAAAGGGCGCACACGCCAAAAGCAAACTCGACAAAATGAGCATCGCGCCCTTTTTGGACTATGAAATTTTCGGCGAAAGTGGTGGCTACACCAAGCTTCGCGTGCTTTTGGGCGAGGGGCAAAACAGGGAGTTGCGCCGCTTTTTCGCGCATTTTGACTTGAAAGTGATGGATTTAAAGCGCGTGGCGTTCGGTGCTGTCGAGCTTGGCACTTTAAAAGAGGGCAAATTTCGCTATTTCACAAAGGGCGAGTATGAAAAGGTGCGGGATTTTTTGAAAATTCAGGGTGTGAGGTATTGAGAGTAAATTTTGTGGATTTTCGGCGTTAAAATCGTAAATTTTTTGCCCTTTTCCGTCCATTTCCCAAAAAAATGCAAATTTTGTGTATAATTTCGCAAAAATTTGGAGCAAAAAATGATAGAAAAAGTCCTATCCGACAAGCGTTTCATCGAGCTTATGGGGGTGCATTGTTATGATGTCATCTCGCGGCTTTTGTCGCTAAAAATCGAGTTTGCCATAGTCGCAAACACCAAATTTTGCGACTACGAACCCAAGCTGCCAAAGGATTTGGACCCTAGCGCCAAGCCCTTTGTCATCTTTGTGCTTGCGGGCTACACCTTTGAAAGTATCGAGCTTATGCGCGATAAAATCGTATTTCACGCGGGTTTTGGACCGCACGATTTTGCGTCCTTTGTGAGCGTGGATTTGGGCGCGATTACGCAAATTCAGGTGCAAAATGATGTGGTTTTTGTGAATTTCAGCTTTTATCAGCGTGAAAATTCGGGCAAAAACTCGAACGATTTTCAAAATAACCCCAAAAATAAGGACAAATTCAAGGGCGTTTCTAGGGCAAAAAATGAAAATGGCTCTAAAAATTTAGCAAATCCTTTCTCAAATCCCCAAAACAAAGACAGCCTAAAATGAGCATTTTTGCAGGACTAAACGAGGCGCAAAGGGCGGCAGCAGCGCACATTGACGGGGCTATGCTGATTTTAGCGGGTGCGGGCAGTGGCAAAACCAAAACCATCACCACGCGACTAGCCTATCTTATCGACACCGTGGGCATTCCCGCCGCTAGCACGCTGACGCTAACTTTCACAAACAAAGCCGCGAGCGTGATGAGGACTCGCGCACTGAATTTGCTCTCAAACAAAGCCCCGCAAAACCCGCTGCTATGCACTTTCCACAAATTTGGGCTACTATTTTTAAGGCTTCACATAGAAAAACTCGGGCGAAAGAACGATTTTGTCGTCATCGACACGGACGATTCAAAAAAAATTCTAAAAGGGCTGATGAGCGATGATGAAAAAATGAGCGTTTCGAGCATTTTGGGCTTCATAAGTGGCTGTAAAAACGAGCTTATGAGCGTGGAGGACGCGTTTAGAGAGCTACTGCACCTGCCAAGCAGCGACAAGGAAAAGCTCGAAAAAAAGGTGCGCTACTACAAGGACTACCAAGAGGCTTTGCGGAGGCTGAATTTTACGGACTTTGACGACTTACTGCTGCTCACACACACCATTTTACAGACTGATGAGGGCTTTGCGGCTGAGCAAAGCGCGAAATATCAATACATTATGGTAGATGAATATCAAGACACAAACGAACTGCAATACCAAATCTTGCGAAAACTCTGCTCAAAGCACGAAAATATCGCTGTCGTGGGCGATGATGACCAAAGCATTTACGCGTGGCGTGGGGCGAAAATCGAAAACATTTTGAATTTCCAAAGTCAGTTTAAAGATGTCAAACTCGTCAAACTCGAACAAAATTATCGCTCTGTGGGGGCGATATTAGAGGCGGCAAATTCTTTAATCGCGCATAATAAAAAAAGGCTTGGAAAAACGCTCATCTCCACAAAAGAGGCGGGCGAGGACATTGAAATTTTGCAAAACGCCGATGAAAAGGACGAGGGCGAGGCGGTAGCGGCAAAAATAAAAGAGCTTTTAAAAGGCGGCACAAGGGCGAATGAAATCGCCGTTTTATACCGCGTAAATGCCCTTTCCCGCGCGCTTGAAGAGGCTTTTATGAGGGCGAAACTTCCCTTTAAAATTTTAAGCGGAATGCGCTTTTATGAAAGGGCTGAGATAAAGGACATAATAGCCTATCTGCGATTTTTGCTTAATCCAAAGGATGATTTTTCATTTAAACGAATAATAAACAAACCCAAAAGAGGCTTTGGGGATACGAGCTTGAAAAAGCTTGAATTTAAAGCGAAAGAGCTGAATTTATCGCTCTTTGAAACGCTTTGTGCCTTGCAGGGAACGAAATTTTTAAGCACCAAACTTGACAAGGAAATGAGCGAATTTATCAGCACAATACAGGATTTATGTCAAATAGACGATTTAGAGCTATTGCTAGCTGAGTTTGAGAATAATATAAAACTCAAAGATTTTTACAACGAGGGCGGCGATGGTGCTGAGCGCGTGCGAAATATCGATGAGTTTTACGCAAATGTCAAGGAACGCGCGCAACGCGGCGAGGTAGCGAGCATAAACGAGCTGCTGAATGAAATCTCGCTGCAAAGCGAGCAGGACGGCGTTGAGGGCGAGTGCGTGTATCTAATGAGCATCCACGCGAGCAAGGGCTTGGAGTTTGACGCGGTGTTCATCGTGGGGCTTGAAGAGGGCTTTTTCCCGCTGCTTGGCGAGGGTAGCGACATTGAGGAAGAGCGGCGCTTGGCGTATGTAGCGATAACGCGGGCTAAAAAACGCCTATTTTTAAGCGTTGCGGGCTCGCGCTTTTACCGCGGAAGCCGTAGTTATGGGCTTGAAGCGAGTAAATTTTTGAGCGAAACGAGTGTTTTTAATGAGGATTTGGACTTTATCTTTGAGCCTGAGACGATGAAAGCCTTGCAAGATGAGGGTTTCAACGAAAGGCTAAACAAGCTAAACGCTAGCTCGCAGGGCTTTAAGGCAAACGAGCCTTTCAAAAAGGGCGATTTGGTAAAGCACAAAATCTTTGGCATAGGCAAGGTTATAGCCGCGACAAAGGGCAATGTGGGCGTGAATTTCGGGGGCATCGAGCGCACGATTTTAGCGGAGTTTTTGGAAAAAATTCAGGGGTTTTGAATTTTTGTGAATTCTTTTGAACACTTACACAAATTCCAAAAAATTCACACAACCACAAACGCAAAGCCAAAAAAATTCACGCCAAAAGCCTAAATTTCTCTACAAATTCGCAAAAAATTCACACTAAAATTCCCAAAGCCGCACCAAAAATTTCCCAAAAAAATTTCTCACTCCCCCAGCTTTCCCATTTTCCAAAAATATGAGTCAAGTTCTTGCAGCGAACAGTCAAGTTTAAAGTCCGCGATAAACTGCCTTAAAATTTCCACGAATTTGCCGTAGTTTTCCACCCCGTAAAGCTCGCCGTTTTTAAACTCTGCAAAGGCGCATTTGCCCTTGTAGGCGCGCCTAAACGCCTTTAACTTCTCGCGCACGAAGCTATCGTAAATCGCATAATCATTTCGCTTATACACAGCTAAATTGTGCATAAAGCAGTATTTGCTAGCAAACGAGTAGAGTTTGGCACGCTCAAAGCTCGCTAGCTCCGCCACTAGCCTCTCGTCCCACCGCTGCACACGCGCATCAAAGTCCTTTATGGAGAGGATTTTGGCGGCGATTTGGGGGATTTTTACCTTTTTCGTGGCGTTCGTGCTGTAAAAGGCATCGACACAAGTTACTTTAAGCGCGACCTCAGCGGCGTTTGTGTTGCGTGGAAACTTCTCAAAAAGCAGTCCCAAAGCCTCGCCGTTTAAGCCATAATAAGCAAATTTATTCTGCTCACCCCACAGCCTCTCAACCCTTTTCATATCGTCTTTGCTTGGTTTTGTCATTGTTTGTCCTTTCAAATGATAGTGCAAAGGCATTTTTCAGCACACGCTTACGCGTTAGAGAAAAATGCCCGCACGATTTAAGTAAGCGTAGCGAAAAATCGTTCGACAACAGCTTTGTATTGTCCTGTTTCTCTGAAAATGCCACATATTGTTTTAGCGTTTTCATAGTGTAGTCCTATTTCATTAAAAGACTTTTCTATGTCGCCATACTCATAATCTTGTGGATTAAGTTTAGCAAATTTATCCATAACTTGATAAATTTCCTCCACTTTTTCTATACTCCAACCACTTTCTAAGGCTAGACTATAAATTTCTTTCTCCTCCACCACAAGCTTTATCAGCATTTCAACCTTATCTTTAAGCTTTTCAAATTCTATTTCGCTCATATTTTGCCTACTTAAATTTATATGTCAAACGCCCACCGCCATTGACCACAAGTTCGACTTCGATAATGTTGTTTGCACTACAACTTGTATCAATTCGATGTGTTTTTCCGTAAGGCAATTTTAGGGGATATATAGGCACGCACAAATCTCCTTCTTGGCGACAATGTTCATATTGTGTTGCAAAATAATAAAAAATAGAATCCTTAATGCGGTATTCGTGTTTTTCACAATTACCACGATTGATAATGATATCTTCGATGATAGTCTCATTATCTTGGGACTGAATGCGTAGATAAGGCGTGCCCCTATCACTATAGGCTATCTCCACCAAAGGCTCTTCTATACTCACGCTTGCTGCAAGGCTTTTTGCCTCATCGCAACCCGTAAGAGTAGCCGTTGCAAAAGTCGCTAAAACCGCCATTGTAGCGAGTTTTGCCGACTTTATAGCCACCGCCTTTGCTGTGGCAAACCTTGCCAAAATCGCCGCCGTTGCCGAAGTTTCAGCCCTTGCCGCCGTGAATTTAGTGGCAGTATTTGCCACAGCCTTTGCCAAAGTCGCCACTTTTGCAGCCACTCTTGCCCAAGTCGCTTCCGCGACACCTAAAAATTTGAGTTTAGAAACCATAGTTTCCTCCTTTGAAATGAATTTTTATCAGTTT